>NZ_ALVC01000059.1:0-17005 GCF_000293195.2 Sphingomonas sp. LH128 | reverse complement strand
CGATGCCGATCAGCAGCAGGATGCCGATGATCCCCATGATCGACAGGTCCTTGCCCGCCAGCATCAGCGCCAGCAAGGCGCCCAGACCCGCAGAGGGCAGGGTGGAGATGATCGTCAGCGGATGGATCGCGCTTTCGTAGAGCACGCCCAGCACGATGTAGATCGTCACGATGGCAGCGAGGATGAGGAAAGGCTGCGTGCTGAGCGAAGCCTGGAACGCCTGCGCCGCGCCCTGGAACGAGCCTTTCACGGTGGCGGGCATCCCGGCGCTCTGCTCGGCGTTCTGGATCGCTGTGACCGCCGTGCCCAGCGCCACGCCGGGCGCCAGGTTGAACGAGAGCGTGACGGCGGGGAACGGTCCCTGATGCGCGATCGTCACCGGCGCCACGCCTTGCTTCACGCGCACCAGAGAGCTGAGCGGCACCAGCGCCTGCGTGGTGCTGGAGCGTACGTGGAGGTGGGTGAGGGCACCGGCGTCCAGCTGGAAGCGGGGATCGACTTCCTCGATTACGTAGTACTGACTCAGCGGGTCGAAGATCGTCGCGACCTGCCGCTGGCCGAAGGCGTCGTAGAGCGTGTTGTCGATATCCTGCGCCTGCACGCCAAGACGCGACGCGGTGGTCCGGTCGATCTCCAGCGTCATGCTCGTCGAGGATGCCTGCTTGTCGGATGACACGTCCTGCAGTTCGGGCAAGGTCTTGAACTTGTCCTGCAGGATCGTCGCCCACTTGTAGAGTTCGGGCAGGTTCCCGTCCTGCAGGGTGTACTGGTACTGGGCGAGGCCGCTGCGCGCGCCGATCTGGATGTCCTGGCGAACCTGCAGGCCTTGAGTGACGCCCGGGATTTCGGCGATCTTCTTGCCGAGGCGGACCAGGATCTCGTCCGCCGTCACCGAACGCTGGTCGAGCGGCTTGAGGTTGAGGATCATGCGCCCGTCGCTCATCGTCGGATTGGGGCCGGCCCAATAATCGACCGTATCGACGTCGGGATCGGCCATGGTGACCTTGGCGACCGCGTTCAGCCGCTTGGAAATGTCTTCATAGGAAATATCCGGTGCACCGCGAATGGTGCCGATCACGAAGCTCGTATCGACCTGCGGGAAGAACCCCTTGGGCAGCGTGACGTAGAGGCCCCCGGTGAGTGCCACGGTGGCAACAAAGCTGAGCACCGTCAGTCGCTGGTGCCGCAGCGCGACGTCGAGCAGCCGCTCGTAGCCGTCGTTGAGCGCGGTCAGCCAGCGTTCGGACCAGCGATGGAAGCGGCCGTGCCTGCGCCCTTGCTCGTCCCGGATCAGCCAGCCGCACAGCATCGGCGTGACCGTCAGCGAGACGATTCCCGATGCGATCAGCGCGACCGTGATGGTGACGGCGAATTCGCGGAACAGTCGGCCGATCAGCCCGCCCATGGCGAGGATCGGGATGAACACCGCAATCAGCGACACCGTCATCGAGATGATCGTGAAGCCGACCTCGCGCGAGCCTAGCAGCGCCGCCTCCATCGGCGACTTGCCCTCCTCGATATGGCGCATGATGTTCTCGATGACGACGATGGCGTCGTCCACCACGAAGCCGACGGCGATCGTCAGTCCCATCAGCGACAGGTTGTCGAGGCTGTAGCCCAGCGCATACATCACCGCGAACGTGGCGATGAGCGACAGCGGGATGGTGAGGCTGGGGATCAGCGTCGCCCAGAAGTTGCGCAGAAATACCAGGATCACCATCACCACCAGCGCGATCGTGATCATCAGCGTCAGTTGCACGTCGTTCACCGATCCGGTGATCGTCTGCGTGCGGTCGGCCACTACGGCAAGATGGACAGAAGGGGGGAGCGAGGCTTCCAGCGCAGGCAGCTTGTCCTTGATGCCCTTCAAGGTGCTCATGACGTTGGAGCCGGGGCTCTGCGCGATGTCGACGATGATCGCGCGCTTGCCCTGGAACCATGCGGCCTGATGGACGTCCTCGGGGGCGTTCTCGACGGTGGCCACGTCCGTTAGGTGGATGGGGGCACCGTTGCGATAGGCGACGACGACGTTACGATAAGCCTTGGCGTCCATGAGCTGGTCGGTGGCACTAAGCACGACCGACTGGTGAAGGCCGTTGAGCGTGCCTTTGGGCGCATTCACCGTTGATGTGCCGATGACCGTGCGGACGTCCTCCAGCGTCAGATCGAGGCCCGTCAGGCGGTCGGGATCGACGCGGACGCGCACGGCCGGGCGCAGCTGGCCGTGGTAGTCGACAAGGCCGACGCCGGGCAGCTGCGAGATGGGCTGGGCGATGTAGTTCTCGGCATAGCGGTCCACTTCGGTCAGCGGCAGCGTGTCGGAGGTCAGCGCCAGCGAGTAGATCGACGCACCCGCCGGATTGACCTTGTGATAGGTCGGCGGGTTGGGCATGTTCTTGGGCAGCAGGCCTGCCGCCGCGTTGATCTGGGTCTGGACGTCCACGGCGGCGCCGTCGATGTTGCGGTTGAGGTCGAACTGCAACGTGATCTGCGTCTGCCCGAGCGAGCTGGACGAGGTCATTTGCGTGACGCCGGGAATGTTTGTGAGCGTGCGCTCGAGCGGCGTGGCCACCGAAGTCGCCATTGTATCGGCGCTGGCACCCGGCAGGCTGGCCGAAATCGAGATCGTCGGATACTCGACCTGCGGCATCGAGGAGATCGGCAGGGACAGGTAGGCGACCAGGCCCAGCAGGACTACGCCGATCGCCAGCAGGCACGTGCCGACCCGGCGATTGATGAAGGCGGCGGAAAGGCTCATTGTGCCTGCTCCGCTGCAGATTGCGCTGACGATTGGGCCTTGACGGGTGCTCCTGCGGACAGGCGCGACTGGCCCGAGACCACGATTTTCTCCCCGGGTTTCAGGCCCGAGAGGATTTCGGTGAAGCCATCGACGGCGGGGCCTGCCTTGACGTTGCGGACCTCGGCGGTGCCGTCGCTCTTGACGGCATAGACGTAGCGGCCGGTCTCGCTGGTTTGGACGGCCTGGCTGGGCACCACCGCCACCCCGCGGTCGGTACGGACGAGCACGCGCGCGGAGACGAATTCTCCCGGCCACAGTGCCCGGTCGCCGTTGCCGAACTCGGCGCGGAGCTGGAACTGTCCGTTCGTCTGGTCGACGTTGCTTCCCACGAACAGGAGCCGCCCATCGACGATGTGGCTGGCGCCGTCCCGCGAATAGACCGACACCGGAAGCGCACCGCTGCGCTGGCCGGTGAGCACTTCTCCCAGCGAATCCTGGGGCAGGGTGAAGAGCACGGAGATCGGCGCCATCTGCGTCACCGTGACCACACCGGTCGTATCGCTGGCGTGGACCATGCTGCCCTGATTGACCTGTCGCAGGCCGACACGCCCCGCGATCGGCGCGACGATCCCGGCGAATTCGACATTGAGCCGGGCAGCGGCGATCGCGGCATCGTCCGCAGCGACGGTGGCCTGGAGCGCTGCGGCCTGCGCCTTGGCGGCATCGTAGCTTTGCGTGGTGCCCGCTCCGGCCTGTGACAGGGCACCGGTGCGCGACACTTCCTGCCGGGCATTGACGAGCTGCGCCATGTCCCGAGCCCGCGCGGCCTGCGCTTGTGCGAGCACGGCCTGATACGGCCGGGGATCGATCTGCGCGAGCAGGCGGCCTGCCTGTACCTCGTCGCCCTCGTTGAAGGCCAGGCGCATGATCTGGCCGTCCACCCGCGCCTTGACGTCCACCACCTTCAACGGGGCGACGCTGCCGATCCCGGAAATCCAGATCGGCATGTCGCGGGTCGTGACGATGCCGGTGACGACCGGTATCGGCTTGGCGGAGGCATCGGCCTTGGCGGTGCCCGACTGGCCGCTGTCATAGACGGCGAAACCGGCGATGGTCGCAACGGCAAGCATGGACAATCCCGCCAGCTTCCAATGCAGCGGCAGGCGTGGCCGATCCTGATGAGGGGCGTGTTCGGTTTCGTTCACCGGGATTTTTCCTGAGATTGAAGCGGAGCGGAGCGTGACGTGGGCGCCGCCGCGAACTGAAGGTCGGCCCGGCCGAAGCCGCCGCCGAGCGCCCGGCACAGGCTGACGATCGCCTCCAGGTGCGTCAGCCGGGTCTGGGCGAGGGAATCGCGTGCCTGGTACAGCGCCTGCTGCGTCGTCAGCACGCTGAGGTAATCGGCGCTGCCGAGACGATACTGGGTCATCGCAAGGGCGGCGGCGTGCTGCGCGGAAGTGGCGCCGCCTTCCTGAAGGGCTTCCTGCGCACGCGCATTGGCGATCGCGCCAAGCGCATCCTCGACTTCCTGATAAGAGGTGAGAACCGTCTGGCGGTACGTGGCGACAAGCTCGACCTGCCTCGCGCGGCTGACCTTGAGCTGGCCGCCGAGACGCCCGCCGTCGAACAACGGGGCGAGCAATCCGGCCGCGGCATCGGCGATGGCGACCGGCGGGAAGATGCTTCCGGCGCCCGCTGCGCGCAGGCCGCCGCTGGCGGAAAGCGACAGGCTTGGAAAGAACGCCGCACGTGCCGCGCCGATATCGAAATTGGCGGAGACGAGGCGGGCTTCGGCAGCCTGCACGTCGGGGCGCAGCGCCATCAGTTGCGGCGGCAGGTCTGGGGATACGGCAGGGCGCAGCACATTGTCGAGAGAGGCTCCCTCGACGGTAAAGCCTTCCGGCGGTCGGCCGGTCAGCACCGCAAGGGCGTCCTGCGCTACCTTCAGTTGCTGTACCAGTGCCGGGACGGCGGCGTCGAGCCCGGCGATCGAGGTTTCCTGCTGGCGCAGTTGCAGGTCCGTCGCCGTCCCGGCCGACCGCTGGGCCTGTATGAGAGCGAGCACCTTGCGGGCATCGTCCGCCTGTTGCCGCGCTATGCCAAGCCTTTCGCGAAGCGACAGGACAGTGAAGTATTCGTCTGCGACCGAGGCGGACAGCGTCATCGCGACCGTCCCCGCATCGAAGGCGCTGGCCCGGGCGAGCGCGACCCCGGAACCCGCCGCCGCGCGGTTTTTGCCCCAGAAATCGAGTTCGTAGCTGGCCTGCGCCAGCACGTTTCGCGTCGGGCTTGAAGTCGAGCCGGAAGATGCACCGGCAGTCCCGCTGAGCGAAAGCGACGGCGCAAGCGGCGCGGCGGCGGTCCGTGCGGAGCCTTCCGCCTGACGGACCCGGGCGACCGCGGCCTGCAGGGTGAAACTGTCGGACAGGCTGCGCTCCATGAGCCGGTCCAGTTCCGGGCTCGCGAAGTGCCGCCACCAGTCGCTGCGCACGGTAGCCGGCGGCTCTCCCTGAAGTGCTGGCTGAGCGGCCTGCGTATCCCACGCACCGACGGGGGCGATCGAGGGGCGGTGATAGGCGGGCGTCAGCGAACAGCCGCCGAGCGAGGCCGCCAGCGCAACGGCCAGGGCAAGAGGCGCGTGGCTCCGCCCCGCTGGGTTCAGCGGATCGCGGCGTGGCCCGATGCGGGCGGTATCGAGGTTATGATGCTGCACCGGCACCGGGTAGCGGGCCGACGATGGAGCGTGGTTCGTTCGAACATTAAATCCGTTTTAGGGTCCGCCAATGCCCAAGATCAAAGGATGGGCGCCGCCATGCGATAGCCTGCCCCGTGAACGGTCTGGATCAACTGCTCCGGCGGGTCGCGATCGATCTTGCGGCGCAGGCGATGGATGTGCCGGTCGATCAGCGCGTCTATGGGCTCGAAATCGTAATCCCATGCCGCCTCGATCAGCATGGTGCGGGTGACGATCCGTCCGGCATTGCGCATCAGGAATTCCAGCAGCAGGCTCTCCTTGTGCTGGAGCACCACGTCCACTGCCCCGCGCACCGCGCGCCGGCTGGCCGGATCGAACGAGAGGTCGCCCACTTTCAGCACGGCATTCGACCGCGCGCGATCGGCGCGCCGCGCCAGCGCTTCGATCCGCGCGCTCAGTTCGACGAAGGCGTAAGGCTTGGCGAGGTAGTCGTCGCAGCCGGCAAGAATGCCCTCGGCCTTGTCCAGTGCACCCGAAAGGGCACTGAGCATCAGGACAGGGGTGTCGTTTCCGGCCTTGCGCATGGCCTGCACGATGGCGATGCCGTCCATTCGCGGCAGCATCCGGTCGATGACGGCGACGTCGTAGAAACCCTCCGTCGCCAGCATCAGGCCGGTCTCTCCTTCCTGCGCACGATCGACGACGTGGCCGCTTTCCTGCAGCCCGCGCACGAGGTAGGAGGCTCCGCGATCGTCGTCCTCTATGACCAGCAGCCGCATGAAGGGCGTTCGCTTTCGTGAAACCGATTTAATGTTTGTGCGAAGCTGTGAATCGCACGGCCATGGCATAGGGTGCTCTAGCAGCACCGGGGCTCTGCGTGCCATGCGGTTTCGTATGCACCCCAACGAAGGAAGCACGGACAGTGACATGGCGAGAATCCTGATCGTCGAGGACGACGCGCAGACCGCCGAGGAGGTGGCTGCTGCCCTGACCGACCACGGCCACGACGTGACGCTTGCCGGAACCGGCCGCGAGGGACTGCTGATCGCTGCGGCCGAATCCTTCGATGCGCTGGTCGTGGACCGGATGCTGCCCGGCGGCATGGACGGGCTGACCATCGTATCGACCTTGCGGGCCACGGGGGACGATGTGCCCGTCCTCGTGCTCAGCGCTCTGTCGGACGTCGGCGAGCGCGTAAGGGGGCTCAAGGCGGGCGGTGACGACTACCTGGTGAAGCCCTTCGAATTCCTCGAACTGACCGCTCGCGTCGATGCCCTGCTGCGTCGGCACACCGCGCCGCAGCGCGAAACGGTGCTGCGTGTGGGCGATCTCGAACTCGACCTGCTGACCCAGGCCGTGCGCAGGGGCGGGCGCAGCATCGAACTGCTGCCCCGCGAATTCCGCTTGCTGGAATATCTGATGCGCCACGCCGGACAGATCGTCACCCGCACGATGATGTTCGAGGAAGTCTGGCACTATCACTACGACGAGCCGACCAATGTGATCGACGTGCACGTCAGCAAGCTGCGCCGCAAGATCGAGCGCGCCGACGCGCCGCAACTGATCCAGACCGTGCGCGGCTCGGGGTACATGCTCCATGCGCCTGGTTGACCTTCCGCGCACCGGCAGCTTTCGGCTTGCCCTGCTGTTCCTGACGCTGTTCGGTGTGGCTTCGGCGGTGCTCTTCGGCTTCCTGTACCTGCAGACCGAACGCTTTCTGCTTGCCGGCATCGACAACTGGCTGGAACGGGAGGCGCCCGCCCGGTTCGATGCGGACCTCCCCGAAGTCCGCCGCCTTTTCACGCTTCACGCGGCCGACAATCGTGGCAACATGGAACGGGTATTCGTGCTCTATGCTCCCGAGGGACGGCGGCTGGCGGGCGACCCGCTGCCGCTGCCGGACACGCTGGAGACATCGGGCAAACCCTTTTTCATGACGGCTCGACGCGGTTCCAAGGTGCTGCGCTATCGCGGCGTGGCGCGTCGCTACCCATCGGGCGAGGTCGCGATCATCGCCGAAAACCTCCATGAATCGCGCGAATTCGACGAAGCCTTCATCAGTACGGCGGCCTGGGGAGCCCTGATCACCGCCGTGCTCGGCCTGGGCGGCGCCACGATCGTCGGGCTGGGAGCGGTGCGCCGCTTCGACGCCGTGGCCGACGCGATCCAGGAGATCGTGCGCGGCGACTTGTCGCGCCGATTGCCCGCGCGCGGCACGTCGGGCGATCTCGATCGCCTTGTCCATGTCGTGAACGGCATGCTCGACGACATCGAACGGCTGATGCAGGACGTGAAGGGCGTCTGCGACGGGATCGCGCACGACCTGCGAACGCCGTTGACCCGCATCCTCGCAGGACTGGAGCGTTCTCAGCGAAGGGCGGAAACGCGCGAGGACTACGCCCTTGCGGTCGATGACGCGATCGTCGAATTGCGCGGGGTGCTGCGGACTTTCACCGCGATGCTGCGCATTGCCGAACTGGAGGACGGCGCCCGGCGCAGCGGCTTCTCGCAAGTCGATCTGCCGCTCATCCTGGCCGACGTGGTCGATTATTACGACCCTGCCGCCGAGGAGAAGGGCCTCACTCTGGCCACGGCTTTCGATATCGAAGGGCGATGCACGCTGAACGGCGATGCGAGCCTGCTGTTCGAGGCGTTCGCGAACCTCATCGACAATGCAATCAAGTTCACGCCCGCCGGCGGCCATGTCGTCGTCGAACTGAAGAACCGCGCCGGCGGCCTGGAAGTCGCCGTGCGCGATACCGGATGCGGCATTCCGGCCGAAGAGCGCGAAGCCGTCTTCCAGCGGTTCTACCGCGCCGAACACAGTCGCAGCAGTCCCGGCAACGGACTGGGCCTTACTCTGGTGAAAGCCATAGCGCATCTCCACAACATGACCGTCCGCATCGACGCCCTGACGCAGGGCGCCCGTGTGGCGTTGATTGCAGCCGGCGCCTGAAGGTGTCGTGCGAACGTCACATTTGCGGTGCACTTCGGCGATGACATTTTCCCAACCATGGTAGCCAGATGCATTTGCTGATCGTCGAGGACGATGACCAGATCGCGACGTTCCTCGCACGCGGGCTAGCCGCGATCGGACACCTCGTCGATACGGCGGGGTCGGGAGAGGCGGCGATCGAAGCCATCGCGGCGCATCATTATGACGCCATGGTGCTCGACCGCATGCTGCCCGGGCTGGACGGTATCGAGGTGCTCCTGCGCAAGCCGCGCGACTTGCCGGTATTGATGCTCAGCGCTCTGAACACCCTGGACGACCGGATCGAAGGGCTGAATGCCGGTGCTGACGACTACCTCGTCAAACCGTTCGAAGTGGCGGAGGTCGCTGCCCGACTCAACGCCATTGCCCGGCGCTTTCCCGCATCGGAGCGTCCCGACGTCCTCGGGGCCGGTGACATCGAGATCGTGCTGACCACCTTGCGCGCGACCCGTGACGGCAAGCCGCTGCACCTGAACAAGAAGGAATTCGCGCTGCTGGCGGAACTGGTCCGCAATGCGGACCGCATGGTCACGCGCAGAATGCTGATCGAGCGCGTCTGGGGCTATTCCTTCGATCCGTCCACCAACATCATCGAAAGCAACATGAGCCGGCTGAGGGGCAAGTTGACCATCCACGGTGGTACGGATCCGATCGAGACGGTGCGCGGAACCGGCTACATCCTGCGCAACGCGGTGCCATGCCCGGAACTCGGCTGAACCCGCGCAGCGTATTCGGACTCGCCGGGCTGTTCGGTCTGGTGTTCGTGCTGGGCACGGCGGCGATCGGCGTCGCGACTTATCACTTTACCGAACGCGAACTGGCACACTCGGTGGACCTTCGCATCGAGCGCGAGCGTGCGCGGCTGATCGCTCCGGCAAACGGTATTGCGCCCGGTGCAGCGCAAGTCGCACGCCGTATTCACGAATTCGCGGATCGCCGGAACATCAGCAGTGTCGGCTACGTCCTGCTCGATCGCAACGGCACGCGCCTAGCCGGGCACCTCGAGGTCAGGGGGGACGGGCAGGATCTGCACGACGTCGAGTTTCGCCAGTATGGCGGCGATTGGGGAGCGGCCCGCGCGGTATCCACGGTACTACGGGATGGAGGGCACCTTACCATCGTCGGCGAAAGCGAATCCGGCGAGGAAATGGGCAAGATCGTCTGGCGGATCGGCGGCACGGCGCTTGTGCTGGCGACGATTCTCGGCATTGGCAGTGCCGTATTGCTGAGCCATCTGATCAGACAGCGGCTGGCAGCCAGCCTCGTGACGGCGCAGGCGATCATCGCCGGAGACTATTCACGGCGCATTTCGGTGGATCGTCTTGGAGGGCTGTTCGCAGAGCATGCGCGTACCTTCAATCACATGCTCGACCGTATCGACGCCCTGATGACCAATCTCAGGCAGGTGTCCAGCGATCTCGCCCATGACTTGCGTACGCCGCTGACCCGTTTGCAGGGCACCCTTAGCGAAGCTGGCAGCGAGGATCTGATCGACGAGGCACAGCGTCTCGCACTGCTGCGTTCGGCCGAACGCGAGACGGCGGGAGTTCTGGCGCTGTTTACCGCCATCCTGCGCATCAGCGAGGTCGAAGCCGGCGGCAGGCGCGCGCAGGTCCGGCGGACCCGGCTGGATGTTCTGGTGGAGGACGTCGTCGATTCGTACGCCCCGGCCTTTGCCGACGCGAAGCGCGTGCTGCGGACCGGCTGCCTTCACCCCGTCACGTTGGAAGCCGACGCCGACCTGATCAACCAGATGCTGGTCAACCTTCTGGAAAATGTCCTGCTGCATACGCCCGCGGGCAGCGAGACCTCCGTTCTGGTGGAGATCGCGGAAACCGGGGCCGTGCTCATCGTGCGTGACGACGGGCCGGGAATTCCCGATACCGACCGCAAGAGCGTCTTCGGCCGGTTCGTACGGCTCGAACGCAGTCGCCATACCCCCGGCCACGGGCTTGGTCTGTCGCTCGTGGCGGCGATCGCGAAGTTCCATGACGGGTCGGTCGAACTCGAGGACGGGCGGCCGGGGCTTGTCGTCCGTGTTCGTTTTCCCCTGTCCGATGCATGGGGGAAGGCTAACGGCGCCGAACAGGCCGCCGAACATTCTAATCTTGCAATGTAACGGCTTCCCGGCGTCTTCGAGCGCTTTGCGTAACAGGACTGTCACAGGCAATTCCTAGCGGGTCCTTGTCTCGCCGGAACAGGATCGCCGGCCAATATCACAGGGATCACATCTTCATGGCAAAACATTGGGTCGTCGCGACGTGCGTCGCGGCAGGAGCGCTTGCGCCCGCTTATCTCGCAGCCCGTCCCGCCTCCGGCACCGGTTACGAACTGGCCGGGCATATCGCCGGTCCTGACGGCGGCTGGGACTATGCGACGGTCGATCCGACCACCGGCACGCTCTATGTCGCGCACGGCGATGCGATCACCACCGTCGATCTGGCTTCGCGCGCGGTGAACCCGGTGCTGGCGCCGGCCCATCATGCCCATCAGGTCCTGCGCATCCCCGGCAAGTCCGAGCTTTTCGAAACCGACGGCGACACCGGCACCACCCGCTTCGTCGATATCGCCACAGGCAAGGTCATTGCCGAAGTCGCGACCGGTAAAAAGCCGGACGGCGGCTTCTACGACAAGGCCACCGACCAGGTGGTGGTCATGAACGCGGCCGACGGCACCGTATCGCTCATCGATCCGGCCTCGCACAAGGTCACCGGCACCATCGAGGTCGGCGGCGGCCTGGAGTTCGGCGTGGTCGACGGCAAGGGCGGCGCCTACGTCAATGTCGAGGATCGCAACGTCGTGGTCGCGATCGACCTCAAGACGCGCAAGGTCGTGAAGACCATCGCGCTGACCGGATGCGAGGGACCGACCGGCCTCGCTCTCGTCGGCGGCGGCACGCGCCTCATCAGCGCCTGCGCCAACGACGTCGCGGTCGTGACCGACCCCAAGGCCGGGAAAGTCGTCGCCAAGCTGGCGATCGGCGCGGACCCCGATGCCGTGATCGTCGACGAAGCCCGCCACCGCGCCTTCATCCCGAACGGCGGCAGCGGAACGCTTTCGGTGCTCGACATCGCGAAGCCTGCCGCCATCCGCGTGATCGGCACGGTGAAGACGCAGATCGGCGCCAAGACCGGCGCAGTCGATCCGCGCGACGGCCGCGTCTACCTGCCCACCGCCACGCTCGCCCGCCCCGAACCGGGCGCCAAGCGCGGCAAGCCCGTACCCGGCACCTTCAAGGTGCTCGTCGTCGCGCCCACCGCTTCCTGACCGACAGATCCGGAGACATTCCCATGACCCGTTTGCTTTCGACCACCGCCATCGCGGTTCTTGCCTGCCTCGCGCTGCCCGGCGCGGTATCGGCGCAGGCCCCCGCTGCCGCCCGGCAGTTCCAGGTCATCAAGCCCGGCACGCTCTCCGTCGCGGCCCAGCTTCCGGCGCCGCCCGCCCGCGGCTCTCAGGAAGAGAAGCTGGAGCTTCAGTATCTCCACGCGCTTGTCGCATCGACGTCCGCAGCGCGCATGGAGCAGGCCCGCGCTGACGATGCCCACGAAGACCCTTCGATCTTCGACGATGTGGTGGGCACCAGCCTGAAGAACCTCCCGGCAACCTGGGCGCTTCTTGAGACGGTGCAGAACGAGATCGAGGTCGCGGCTGACGATGCCAAGGAGCACTTCGCCCGCACCCGCCCCTGGGGCGTCGACCCGACCCTGCCGAACTGCGACGCGGGCAAGGGCAAGAAGCCGACCCGCAGCTATCCCAGCGGCCATTCGCTGCTCGGCTATTCGAGCGGCCTCGTGCTGGCACAGCTGATGCCAGGCAAGGCGCCGGCGATCCTCGCCAAAGCCCGTGACTATGCACTCAGCCGCGAGATTTGCGGCGTCCATTTCCCGAGCGACACCGAAGCGAGCCACGTGCTCGGCTCGATCGTCGCCGAGCGCGTGCTCGACACTCCGGCCATCGCGGCAAAGGCCTCGGCCGCCCGCGCGGAACTGGCCGCTTTCGACAAGAACTGAACCGAATTTCTTTCATAGGGGCGACACCATGAAGAATGCCATCAAGTATACCCTGCTTGCGGGGGCGACGGCGCTTGCCTTCGCTTCGGCTCCGGCTTTCGCCAGCGATGCCGATGCGGATCCCTCCAGCACCCGCCAGTCCCGGGGCCAGGCCAACGACGCCAACGCCCTGACCACCTCGGACATCATCGTCACCGGCACGCACGAGACGGAGCAGGCCCCGTCGATCGCCTCGCTCGCGACGACCCAGCCGCAGGCAGCCGTTTCGCAGACCTATATCGACAAGGCCGCACCGCTGACGGCGGACTTTTACCAGCTAGCCTCGCTGACGCCGGGTGTGACGCTGACCGGCGCCAATAACGGCATCGGCCTTGGCGAATCCAAGATGTCGATCCGCGGCTTCAAGGACGGCGAATACAACGTCACGTATGACAGTATTCCCTTCGGCGACACCAACAACCCGACGCACCACAGCACGGCCTTCTTCCCCTCGAACACGATCGAGACGGTCGTGGTCGATCGTGGCCCCGGCAACGCCAGCCAGCTGGGTCAGGCGACCTACGGCGGCAACGTCAACATGTATTCCAAGGCCGTCGCCGACGACTTCGGCGTTCGTGCCGACGCCACGGTGGGCAGCTTCGAGACCTATGTGGGCCGCCTCGCGGTGCAGACCGGCGCGATCGATGCGCTGGGCGGCGCCAGGTTCGTGGTTTCGGGCCAGGTGATGGATTCGCAGGGCGCACTGACGTACAGCCCGACCCATTCGAAGAACATCTTCGTCAAGGGCGTGATCCCGATCGGCACCGCCAACACGCTGACGGTGCTGTCCACCTACAACGCCAACGTCTACTACGAATCCGACACCGGTTTCGGCACGTGCGGCACCGGCCCCAACAGCGGCGACATCACCGGTGAGAACTGCACGGTGGGCGGCATTGCCGATTTCGGCAAGCGCTATGGCAACACCAACGACCCGTCGGTGACCAGCAAATACGCGCAGAACTATTGGGGCTACAACCGCACCAGCAAGCAGACCGACTTCGAGATCGTCCGCCTGCAGAGCGACCTCGGCTCGGGCCTGACGCTCGACAACCGCGTCTACATGTATGGCTATACCAACCACACCAGTTCCGGCAACGACGGCACCGGCAACTCGGCCAACCTGGTGGTGCTGACGCCGGGCGGCAGCAAGACCGCCGGCGTTCCGGGCTACGACAAGCAGAACAAGTACCGCACGATCGGTTACATCGGCGAGGCGGACTACGAATTCGAGCACGGCCGCCTGCGCGTCGGCGGCTGGTATGAGCATTCGGCCAGCGATCGCCATCTGATCAACTACGACCTGTCGACGGGCAAGCCGAACTACATCGTCGGCAAGTCCAACATCGACTACATCCAGCATTCGGGATGGGACCAGTTCCAGCTTTTCGGTGAACTGGAATATCGTCCGATCGAGGGCCTCTCGATCACGCCGGGCGTCAAGTACGTGCACTTCACCAGGCAGATCGATGCGGAGGTGAACCAGAAGACCCACGCTCCGCTGAATGCCAAGGCCACCTGGACCGACGTGCTGCCTTTCCTGACCGCGAATTACCAGATCCGCTCGGACTGGACGGTCTATGCGCAGTACGCCAAGGGTATGTACGTGCCTGACTTGTCGAGTTTCTACTCGACGTCGTCTTCGCTCGGCAGTTCGCTTTCTGCGCTCCAGCCGCAGCGCAGCACCAACTACCAGATCGGCACCGTCTATCACGGCCGCCGCTTCGCGATCGACGTCGATGCCTACAAGATCGACGTCAACAACAAGATCGCCTCGCCGACCGTCGCCGGATCGGACTCCTCGCTGCTGGTGAACATCGGCAAGGTCAAGTACAAGGGCGTCGAAGGCCAGATCAGCGTGTTCCCGGTGACCGGCCTGACGCTGTTCGCCAATGCCTCGTACAATAAGGCCGAAAGCGGCACGACCGGCACGCAGATCGCCAAGACGCCGTACACCACCGAAACGCTCGGTGTGTTCTACGATCACGACGGTTTCTTCGCATCCTATACGCACAAGTTCACGGGCGCGCAGTATGCGACCGAAGCTGATACCAACGCCTCGTTCCGCCTCTATCGCTTGGCTGCGTACAATGTCGGGTCGCTGGCAGTGGGTTACGACTTCGGCAAGTACCGCGTGAGCCTCAACGTCTACAACCTGTTCGATGACGACCACGTGATCGAGGTCAAGAACAGCAGCAAGGGCGCGCCGACGACCGCTGGTCTCAACGGCAAGTCCGTGCAGTCGGGCTACGGGCCCAACGACCAGCTGCGCTTCAACCCGCCGCGCAGCATCCAGGGCACACTCTCGGTCAAGTTCTGAGGCGATGGCCCGTCAGGTGGGAGCACCTGACGGGCCTGAACCGCGACTTGCTTCTCTACCCCGCCGAGCGGATCGGGGAGTCGCGCGCCAATTCCACCGTTTTGGTGATACGAATGCGATCGAGGAAATGCCGGTCGTGGCTGACCACGATCAACGCACCGTCGTAGGCGAGCAGACCGGCCTCGATCGCGGCGATGGCATCGATGTCGAGATGGTTGGTCGGCTCGTCGAGGATGAGCAGCGGCGGCGGGACGGGCTTGCCGAGGACACAGGCCAGCCCGGCCCGGAGCATCTGGCCTCCGCTCAGGTCGTGGACGGCCTGGTCGGCGCTTGCCGCCCGGAAGCCGAAACGGGCAAGCGCGGCGCGGCAGGCATTGTCGTCGAGCCCCGGATTCAGCCGCATGAAGTTCTCGGCGATGGTGCTCTCTCGCTGCAGCACGCTGACCTGCTGGTCGAGCAGTCTGCCCGGAACATGCCGTTCCACGCGTCCCGACGATACCGCGAGTTCGCCGAGGATGACCCGCAGCAAGGTCGATTTTCCGCTGCCGTTGGCCCCGGTGACGGCAACCCGTTCGGGACCGGCAATGCGCAGCGACACATCGCGCAGCACCGGTGCGCCATCGCCGTAACCCGCCGAGACGTGGTCGAGCGTCAGCACCTCGCGCGATGGATTGAGGCCGGTCGGTGCGACCTGGACGGACAAGGGCTGCAGTACCTCGATCCGAGCCTTGGCGCGTTCGACCGAGAGGTCCGCCTCGCCGCGCTGCCGTTCGGCGAGGCGCCGGTTTTCCGCGCCGCTGTTCTCGGCCCGCTCGCGGCGGGCGCCGAGCAGGATGCGCCGCATTCCGCCGCGTTCGGCCTGTCGGTTGCCCGCGGCATCGCGCCTTTGCTGGCGTTCGGCGGTCACTTGTGCCTTGCGGGCCACGTTCGTCCGATGGCGCTGCGCCACTGCGAGATCATGCTCGGCCGCAGTGAGTTCGACGGCCTTGCGTGCGCTGTAATCGCTCCAGTTGCCGCCGTACCGCGTCGCGCCCAGCGAAGTCAGTTCGACGATCGCGTCCATGGTATCGAGGAGTTCGCGGTCATGGCTGACGACGATGGCGCCCGCACGCCAGTTCGCCAGCATATCGACGACGGCGGCTCTGCCCCCGGCGTCGAGGTTGTTCGTCGGCTCGTCGAGCAGCAGGAAATCAGGTTCGGCGAAAACCAGCCCGGCCAGTGCCGCGCGTGTCCTCTGCCCGCCTGACAGGCTGGCGAGCGGCGTATCGAGAGGCAGATGCAGCCCCAGTCCGGCGAGCGCATCGGCCGCGCGGGCTTCCAGCGTCCAGTCGGCATCGCTCAGTTCGTCCATCGTCGCGATACCGGCCTCGGCCCTGCGAAGGACCGCGAGCGCAGCGGCGGCGCCGAGAACGTCGGCGACGGTTTCACCCGGCGCGGTCTGCACGGTCTGCCGCAACAGCCCCACCGTGCCGTGAACGCGGACGCTTCCTCTGGAGGGGGAAACGCCGCCGGCGATGATACCCAGCAACGTCGATTTGCCGATGCCGTTGCGTCCGATCAGCCCGGCGCGTTCCGAGCTGAAATCGAGCGTCAGGTCATCGAGAACACGTCGGCCGTCAGGCGCGGACCAAGCGAGACGGGAAACGGAAATTGAGGCAGGCATGAACACGGGTTTCCTTGGCGGCAAGGCAGGTAGGCGATGCGGTCAGGGAAAGGTTCAAGGTTGCGCACTCCGTATTGGCTAGAGCAGGAGATAGCCATTGTTCGCCGAGACTGCAATCCTGAGGATAGACGACGCACCGTCCGCCATGGCCGCCGATCATCGACACTTTTGATCCAAGGTTCGCCAACCCGTCATGCGCCCAGTGCATGCACGCGGCAGTGTTCGAGATAGCCCCTCTCATGCCGTCCGGCGAGATCGACGACCGTGCGCCACAGCCATGACGGCGCGTCGAGGCCTCCCGACCGGCCGCGCTGCAACGTTCGCGCCCAGGACCGTCGGGTCGCCGGGTCCATCTGCCGCGCATGGGCCTTGCCGACGACCCAGGCCAGATAGCGTGCGGATTTGAGCGCTTCCGCGCGGGAGAACTGCTCGACCTCGATCTTGAGGTCCTGCGGCATGAGTTCGCGCACGAACAGCGAATGTCCGTGCAGCCGGGCCGTCGCCATACGGCCGCCGAGATAGGGCGACAAGGCGCGCGCA
>NZ_ALVC01000058.1:0-21197 GCF_000293195.2 Sphingomonas sp. LH128 | reverse complement strand
CGGCGACAGGTAGAAATCGATCGTGTCGCCCCGCTTGTCGACTGCCCGGTACAGGTAGGTCCACTTGCCCCGCACCTTGACGTAGGTTTCATCCAGGCGCCAGCTCGGATCAAAGCCACGCCGCCAGAACCAGCGCAGCCGCTTCTCCATCTCCGGGGCGTAGCACTGGACCCAGCGATAGATCGTCGTATGGTCGACCGAAATGCCGCGTTCCGCCAGCATTTCCTCAAGGTCGCGATAGCTGATCGGATAGCGACAATACCAGCGCACCGCCCACAGGATCACATCACCCTGGAAATGGCGCCACTTGAAATCCGTCATCGTTCCGTCCGTCCAATCTCCGCCAAGCATGCTCAAGCTTCACGATTTTTGCAACAGAGCCGATGCTCTTTCTCCCGGCCTGCATGGCCGTGCTAGCAACGATTATCGGCATCATCGCTCGCGTGTCGTAAACAGGAAAACTAGGGACAGGACGATGAGATCACGCATGACCTTGCTGATGGCGATAGGCTTGTCCGTATCGACCGCTGCTATCGCGCAAACGGACGGCTTCGCGTCCGCGATGGATGCGGCGATGACGCGGATGCACGGCGCGATGATGACCGGCTATTCAAACGATCCCGATCGCGACTTCGCAAGGATGATGATCCCGCATCATCAAGGTGCGATCGACATGGCTGAGATCGAGCTGCGTTACGGCAAGGACGAACGCCTGCGCCGGCTTGCGCAAGGGATCATCGTCGAACAGCGTCAGGAAATCGCGGTGATGCAGGGCATCCTATCCGAAGGCGGCGCGTTGCCACGTCACACCGGACCGACCGCGACTGGTCACCCCCATCACGGAGACCGTCCATGAAGCGTTTCACCCTAACCGCCTGCACCGCCTTGTGCTTTTCAGGCCCTGCGTTTGCCCAGCAAGTGCCCAATGCGACCCCCGACATCCCTGTCAGCGCGCAGGACCGGTTCTACACGTCGGACCAGTTCTCCAACACCGTGTCGGTGATCGACCCATCAACCAACACGCTGCTCGGCGTCATCAAGCTCGGCGACCAGACCCCCGCCAACCTCAGCCCGCTCTACAAGGGGCAGCTGCTTGTCCACGGCATGGGCTTCTCGCCCGATCGTAAGACGCTGGCGGCGATCTCGATCGGTTCGAACTCGGTGACGTTCATCGATACCGCGACCAATGCCGTGAAGCACACGACCTATGTCGGGCGCTCGCCGCATGAGGCGTTTTTCCGCCCCGACGGTCGCGAAGTCTGGGTCGCGGTGCGCGGCGAGGATTATATCCAGGTGCTCGACGGCAAGACCTTCGCGCCGACCACGCGCATCCCCGTCCCCAACGGCCCCGGCATGACGATTTTCTCGCCGAACGGGAAATACGGCTATGTCTGTTCGAGCTTCTCACCCGAGACCGTGGTGATCGACACCGCCTCGAAGAAGATCGTCGGTCGCGTCAAGCAGGCAAGCCCGTTCTGCCCCGACATCGCCGCGACGCCCGACGGCAAGCAGGTCTGGCTGACGCTGAAGGACGTCGGCAAGGTCATGGTGTTCGACGCCAAGCCACCCTTCGCAGTGCTGAAGACGTTCGACACCGGCGCGATCACCAACCACGTCAACATCGCCCGCACCAAGGCCGGCCAGTTCGCCTATGTGACGGTCGGCACCGAGAATGTCGTGAAGGTGTTCCGCACCACCGACTTCGTGCAGGTCGCGAGCATCCCGGTCGGCGCGCTGCCGCACGGTCTGTGGCCGTCGGGCGACGGCTCGCGGATCTATGTCGGGCTGGAGAACGCCGACGCTGTTGCGGCGATCGACACCGCCAGCAACATCGTCATAGCGACGATTCCGATCGGTCAGGGGCCGCAAGGCGTGGCCTATGTTCCCGGCGCGGTGCCGGTAGGCGACGGCAGGGCAAACCTGATACCGCTCGCACAGGCCGGCATGAAGATCCAGCTAACCCTCGCTGGGACTGGCCGCAGCCAGGTCACGCTGTTCGATCAAGGCCAAGTCCAGATCCTGCAGGCGGCGGTTGCGGGCCTCAGCCCAAAGATGCCCTATGTCCTTGGGCTATCCTCCCGCGCTGATGGTGGCGGCGTGATCCAGCCTCTGGCAAAGTTCATGACTAATCCGGCGGGCGGCGCGATCGTCAACACGCTCGGACCGCTCCGCCAGATCGTCAGCGACGCGAAGGGCGACATGCGCCGGTACCTCGTCATTGCGTCAGGCGACCCGATAATGCCGGGCGCTGTCGTTCAGGTGCAGAAATGAGGGTTCAGGTGAACTCTGCGCCCCGCTGTCCGTGTCCGGTATCTTGGTCATGACGCCGGTATAGGTTGCCGCAGCGTCTTGAGGCTGTCGGAAAACACATGAAACTCAGGCAGTCACCGCGCCATTCCACGGTGATCCCCCCGCGCACGGCGTTGTGCGGTCATCTTGCCCGCCGGCTGTCCGGAAATCACTGTCGCATTGCAAAAGTGCGCGACAACCTCACGAAGGGGGTTTTCCGTCAGGAGACATTGGCGCCGATATGGTCGCCTACGGCAAGCGCGGACCTGGGGCGGCGCCTTTCATGTAATTGGCGTCAGCGTAAAGCTGCCGATCGGCTAGCTCCCAATTGCAGACGTTATCGAAGGTCAGCATTCCTCGGCTATGCCCATCACCCGTGGAAAAGCTGCAACCCGTCCCATCTGCTATAACCGTCCCAGGTATCGCTTCGGAGTTCCAACCTCGGATCAGACAGGCGCGCTTCCTCTATGGTGTGGTCCATTCTGCCAAAGTTACATGGCGCGCAGGTGATAACCATATTTTCGAGATCGCTTGATCCATCTCGCCCATTTGGCAAAACATGATCGAATTGCAGCCACATACATTGGAGGGCTGCATGTTGAGATGAATTTGTAGTCCCCCACGACACTGCCTCTGGGTAGAGCTTACAAATCAGCTTGCGAGTTTTCACGTCTACAACAGGTATTCCGCAAAAACGGCAGTGAAAGCCATCCCGAGCGATAAGTTCGGCACAGGTTGATTGCGTTGGCATCCGAGGAATTGGCCTGTCAGTTTTGACTAGCACGGGCGGAGGGTTGGCCACCGTGACGAACCCAAATCTTTGCCGCGCCCCTGCCCCCCACACCATTTCCGTGTAAGCACGCACCTCAACGTCGTTGGCCGCGGCCAATAGGCGGATCGCTTCTGCTCTGGCGCCACTTGCATGAGCCTGAGCTGCGGATTCCATCATCCGGGCAGCCCTATAAATCGCGGGGGCCGGATCAGCTAGGCAATGTCGAAACGGCATCGGCTTCTCATATGCACTCATCAATTAATCACATAGGTTCTGCGCGATAGTATCCGCTACGAAGGGAGGCTGGTGTTGTCATCAGGGCAGCATGACGATTAATCGGGCAACGCAGGTCCGGCCTTGACTAGCGTATAGGCGTCTACATCGATGTGAGCGATTACGTCATTCCCTGAGTAATCGTAGTTGGTCGGTAGGCAGTGTTCACCCTCCACGGTGAAGGAGATCACAGACCCTGGAACTACGCCCTTCTTGTAACTATCGGTAACAAACGTGATTTCAGAGCCTGGGCTGGGCACCACATCAGCTTGGACTGTGCCAATTAACGAACCGCTTAAATAGAATCGAAGCTCCGGCACAATTATACCCCATTCACGGATAGGCCGTCGACGCCGCCGGCCGCAGTGAACCAGAAGCGATGTGACGGTGATCTACCGCCTGTTATACCGGCAGCATCCCCTACTCAATGATTTGCTCGGGGATAGCGAAGTTATGCTTCAGGGCGCAGTGCGTGCGCGACTGGTAGCTTTCCACCCACATCGGCGATTCAATAATCCGGTCGGCCGGATACCGAGCGTCAGATCGTGACCAACAGCTGTAGCAGGGCAGTGTCACTTTTTTTCCTGCATCGGAGGGTGCGCTTTGGATACCCCCCTCCCCTCCCCTTCCCTGCTGTTTGTTCCGACACCCCAATACCATTCACTGTCGGATGTTCATCACTTAGCCGTCGTTTTCCCGCCATTGGGTATCGGTATCGGATACGTTTATTTAAGGTATACCTTTCCGATACCCATATTTTACAAATGCCAGATATACGCTATGGATTGACATTTGCGATCCGCATGCGCTAGGCGCTGACACCAATTGGATTATGCATGCTATATGCGTCAATTCGGTCACCAAGATGTAGGGTTTATATATGCCAGTGATCTCGATTATGACCACGAAAGGAGGCGCAGGGAAAACCACTGCCACACTTCTCCTAGGTACGGGTTTAGCTGAGCAAGGCGCAGACGTTTGCCTGATAGATGCCGATCCTAACCAACCGTTGGTCAGGTGGGCCGAGGAAGCGAACCTCCCATCAAATCTATCGGTTGTCGGAAGCGTGACCGAGGAAAACATCATTGAGACGATCGAGGAACAGTCGGCCAAGGTTAGTTTCGTCATAGTCGACCTTGAGGGATCTGCTAATCTATCAAGCGGCTACGCCATCAGTAGCAGCGACCTCATTTTGATCCCGCTGCAGGCATCTAAATTGGATGCAAACGAAGCTGCCAAAACGCTGAAATTCATTCTGAGGCAGTCGAAGACCACCAACAAGAACATTCCGGCTAGAGTGCTATGGAGCAGGGCGCCGGCAGCGTATCAGACACGAAGCGGTCGAGATATGGGTACGCAGTTCGAGGAGGCAGGAATATCGTTCCTAAACACCCGGGTCGTCGAACGAGAGGCCTTCAAAGGTGTAGTCAATTTCGGCGCTACGCTTGCTGATCTTACAGAAGATCAAGTTCCTGGCCTCGATAAGGCTCGTGTAAATGCTGCTGCATTTGTAACTGAAATTATTGAGGTATTGAGGGAGGCGCGCAAATGACTTCCGGAAAGATCAGCCTGGACCTGGATGAATTCAAGCCTCAGCCGGTCAAGATCGACGCGGATTCAAGGGCCCAGATAAAGGAAGCCTCCGATAACGCGGGATTCACCGGCCGCCATGCGGTCGCCAAGACTAAGCCCATATCTCAGCCCGTAAGCGAAGAGCAGGGCGAGGGGAGTGAGGTAAAGCGTCGCGGCCGAAAGAGGACGACGGGGCGGGATGTGCCTTTCACCGTTAAATTGCGTCGCGATACAAACAATCAGATTTATGATCTCGCCGACCAACTGGAATGTGCAGCAATCGCTGAGGTGATTGAAATGGCCTTGCAAGCGCTGACGGAAAAAATCGCACGGGGTGAGCCAATCCGTTGAATGCAAACTCGCGGCCGATAGGCACGGGCATATCATGAGGACGGAAGGGTTTAGTTGGGCTGCAGCTCCTTTCGCCACTTTCGAGGTTATGTCGGTTATCGCCTTTCCACCCACCATTCATAGGCAAACGCCATGGCGGGCATGGCTATGACGCCAGCAAGCAGCCCTACGAATCCACCATAATCGGCACCAGCTATGATAGCCCCGGCACCGACAGGCAGCACGAAAGCCCGCCCGGTGCCTATAAGTCCATCGACACAGCCTGCACGATGCACTGCGTCGGGTTCTTGTGTGGGACGGATCGGAGGCCTCGTCCGTGTCCCCATCGGCGCCGCGACCTTTGGAGCCTTGGGTTTTCGAGGTTTCGTAACCTTGCTCGTCTTCACCACAGCCACCGGCAATCCCCGGACGTTATTTAAGCGGTCCGCGAAGCGGCTATTACGAATCTCGAGGTCGGGCTGGCTCCAGCCCCGCGGCAGCGGATAGGCAGGGTCGGCTATCAGTTCCGGCTCAGCCGCATCGATATACTTTGCCGCTCTCCGCATGCGCCGTAGAGCTTCACGATGCATCATATCGATGCGGGTTCTCGTGATACCGAAGCTGTCTGCGATTTCCGCAGCACCGGTTTGCGGGACGCCGATACCGTAGCTGAGGCGGATCAACCGCTCCAGGCGAGGGGATAGGGTGCGTAACAAAGTGGTCACGAGTTGACGTCGCTCGAGGTCTTCGTGAGGGGAGGGGCCACCCTCAACAAGAGCCTCGGCTAACCCTGTGACAAGATCGCTGTCGAGAAGATCGGCCGAGCGAGTCATATGAGCAGGCCCACAATGGTAAGCATGAAGGCAAACGATCCCGCTACGATCTTACCAGAGGCCATGGCCTTGGCTGATCCTGCATAGCGTACTTGGCTCCATGTCCGGTCGATTCCGGAGACGATTCCGAGGGCGCCGTCGACGATCAGGATCGAGCCCATGACATAAAGCAGGATGGCGATGGCCTTGACCAAGCCGAGGAGGGACAGAGCACCGAGCGCGAACAGGGCTCCGATGGTGATCGTGGCGTAAGCCTGAAGTTTGGACGCAAGGTCGAAAAGGCCGAGGAGGCGCAAGGGGCTCATCCAAGGCAAGGGATAGCGCAGCAGGACCATCGGGCGGCGGCACTGACGGCATCCCTCAATAGGAGAACCGCGCCGCCACTCATGCACCGGATGGCCGCAGTATGGACATTTGGGAAAGTGTCGGGGACCGTGCATCAGTTTGTCACGGGCCCGAGGTAATCGATCTCGATTGCCGCTACGCCGCGCTTGCGACCGACGACGCGCACGAGGTTATCATCTTTGGCGATCGTGTCGATTTCGCCGATCAGCCGCCACCACATCCCATCCGTGTCCTTCAGCATGGGGCCGCGCTGCGAAGTCTCTATGGTGCCGGTAAGTCCTATCGTTTCACTCATTGCCTCGGTTCTCCATTGGATCGCTAGGCTTGCCATGAGAGGCATTAAAGCAGGCCATCTCGCAGTGGAGCATGGGTCGGCCGTGGCTGTGCAACCGCTTCCCGTTCATCATCACAGGCCGCGAAGCGAGCCGTTTGCAGCGGTTGTTGGAGCGATCAAGGAACCCACAGGGCATTGCCAACGGTTCTGCTGGCGTGATGGCGGTGTCCTCGATCGCGGCGTCTAGCGGCTCCTCGCCGAACAGATCCGACTGGGCGTTCATGATCCATGGCTCCAAGCTGGGGGGAAGGGCAGGGGGCTCATCCTCCTGTCATGTCCCCCCTTCCATTTCCTCTCCCCTCCTACTGCGCCGGTGTTCCAGGTGCCTGTGCGTTGCCGGTGGAGGCTGCTACAGGAGCCGCTACGGACGCAGCTGGAGCCGCAATACGGGCGGGGGCAGTCGACGCCGCGACAGGTGGCACAATGCGCCCCTGCGCGTCTCTGGCGAGCTTGCGGAAGGCGTCGAGCAACGCGAAGGACGTGATTTTGCCGATATCGGTGCTGGTGTAGCCGCCGCCAAGCGCACCGATACCTGAGCCCATCAGTGCGCCGCCGATGATCGATATGTCTTTTTTGCGGGCTGAGCCGGTAGCGACAGCTTTCTGCAGTCCGGTTTTCACCTCCACGAGTGTTAGCATCGTCTGGCTCTCCAGCTTCTTCGACTTGAAGCCAATCCCGCCTGGAAACATGGTGCCTAGCCCGCCACCGCTGCCGCCGGCATTGCCGTCAGAATAGAGAACGCGGGCGGTTAGCAGGTAATCTGCAGCCAGCAGTGTCGCTTGCGTATTGCCATTCGCGATGGTGCCACCAGCGGCAAGCGCGCGTTCGCGCTGAAGCGCATCAAAACCTTCGCCTCGATCGAGCACCTGGAAGCAATTGGACTGCGAGGTCAGCAGCTTCAGGAGCGGCAGTGGGTCGATCTTCTGCGAGCCCCCGCCATTCTGTGCCTCGGCCATGCGGATCATGGCGCGAAGCCCCGCAGGAATATCTTCCTCGCTCGGCGCGGCAGTGCGATCCTCGACCAGCGCAATGGTGCCGAGGGGAACATCGCAGCGGGGAACTTCTGAAGTTTCATCGATGCCGATACCACCTTTGCCCGTTTTCTGGGCAGTGGCAGGTGTAGCGGCCAGCGCTGCGAGTGTGAAAGCGAGGCCGGCGCTAAGGTGAGCAGCAGCGGTGAGCATGTGTCGCATAGCTAATTATCCCTGTTGAGCGTGAAGATTGGCCAGCTGAGGGCCTGAAGTTGCCCCTCCGGCTCCGGCTAATGAGTCGGTAATTAGGGCCGCGCGCACCTTTTCGGCAGCATCAGTTTCGCACAGCCAGTTGCGGTATTGTCGGTTCCATTGGCGTGACCGTCGCAAGCGGCAGCAAGCCGCGCCGCCGCTTCATCGTTGTCTGGTTCGGAAAGAAAGGCAACTCGGCCATCCCGTAAGAATTTCTGTGAAATTCCTGGCGATACCGTCTCCGGCTCGCTAGCTTTGCGGTGCTGCTTCCCCGACGGTGCTGGTGAGGGCGTTGCTTCGGGCTCGGACGTAGCAGGCGTGACGTCTGCGAAGGGCGGAGTTACACTGACCTTACTCAAATCGACCAGCATGGGCGCTGAATCGGGCGCAGTCTGTGTCGCCACGGCTATTTCGGAGGTTATGGCAACCGAAGTTGCCGCAGGGTCTTCCGGCATATTCTCCGGTGTGGGAGGAGCGATCCGCAGCCGTTCATGTATGGTTTTGTCGTCGGGAACGTGCGCCGCCACGATCTGAGCGCCGATGGCACGCAGTGAGCCTTGAGAGACGCCGGTGGAGAACAGTTTGCCTAGGGGTGAGATACCGCCGAACTGGTTCCATTCGGAGATTACGTTGTCCGCCTTGTAGACACTGAAGTCGGAAGTAACGGCCTTGCGATCGATATCGCAGCCGGGCGGCATGATGACAAAGACGCCGATCTGTTCAAAGGCCTTGTCATGCTGGTTGGCGCGCAGCCACTCGCGCAGGACTTCCCGCTGCCGGCGCACCTGGGCCAGAGGATTGGCAATCGACACAGGTCGTCTTCGCCCCTCGTACCAAACCATCCATTCGTCATGGGTATTGCGGGACAGGCGCCCGCCGAAATTCTTGACCTCGAAGATCGCGGCGGTCCGCGACAGGCGCGAAAGCACGATGTGATCGAATTGCGCGAACCCGCCGAGCCCATCGGGAATGCGCAGGTCATGGATCAGCGCATGATCGGGTAGGTTTTGGAATTTGCGGTCGAGAATGTGCGCCGTGTACTTCTCCCCATCCAGGCCCCTCCTTCTCGCAAGCGCAGCCTTGCGCACGCGATCGGGCAAGCGGACGAATGCCGGATCGCCAAGGAACTGGATCATTTCGGTGAGTTCGTCAGACTTGGTAGAGGGCTTGAGGATCATGGTGAATCGATCGTCCTGTTCAGTTGAGAGGGTTGGGTGATCGGAAGTCTGCACTGGTGCGAAGATTACCCCAGCGACTGCGGTGCAGGTCGATTACGCGGGTCCAGTGCGGGTCTATCCGCATGGGTGCGCTGACAGTCTGCGAGACTGTCGAAATTCCGAAATATCGTTGCGTCCCATGCCACTTGTCGCCTTCGACGATCCTGACACGGTAGGTCCCGGGCGGAAC
Source organism: Sphingomonas sp. LH128 (assembly GCF_000293195.2). Lineage (NCBI taxonomy): Bacteria > Pseudomonadati > Pseudomonadota > Alphaproteobacteria > Sphingomonadales > Sphingomonadaceae > Sphingomonas > Sphingomonas sp. LH128. Next base: position 11,819 of record NZ_ALVC01000058.1, on the reverse strand, counting down.
GGGCACGACAACGTCTGCATTGCGCCGTGCATAGACCGAGATCACATGCGCGGATGTGTGGGGGTCGTAGAGCTGGACCATGGCGTTGCCGTGTGCAGAGATAATGCGAAGCTGTGAGATCGCTGATTTGGGATCTACGGTCCGGTTGACGGTGACGCTGCCGGAGGTGGGGAAGGGCATCTCGGGATCGTTGTCAGGTAGCCACCCCGTTAGCTTGATGTCGCGCCAGGTCGGTATGGCGATGGCGATCAGTACGACCGCGCCTGCAATCGCCCATCCGATTTGGCCCGAAGATTTACGCCGCTTCGGCCGCCAGCGGTTCTTCTGATAATCAAAGCCTTGGTTTTTCGCGGCAAACCATGCTCCGTCCTGCTCGACGCGCGATTTGCGATCGTTCCAAAGGGTGCCCCCGAGACCCCGGCGCTTGCGGTAGCGCTCGCGCATGTAGTCGCGGTCACTTATTCCCATGGCCGCCTCTGGATGTCGCTTCGAAGCGATCCTCATGCTCTTGTAGCCATTTCGCGTCGCGTTGGATCTGTTCGGGATCGGTCGGTTCGATCGGCATGGTGGAGGCGATCAAGGCGATGAGACAGACAAAAGCGGCGCAGGGGATGAGCACGCCGAGCGCAACTTTCGCGCCATCGCGCCAGGTCGGCACGCGCATGGGGGTATGGGTGATGGTGGGGGTAGCGGTGGCTGCGGCCGTGGATGCGAGCGTCTCGAGGTCGGCTATGCACTCATCGAATGCCTTGACGCAGTCGGTGAGGGAGCGGCGCAGGGTAACGGGCATCTGTATCGTCTCTGGCTCGCGCAGGATGCCGTGTATCCGCCCCGAGATGCGGCGCAGGATGAGCGCATATTCGATCATAATATCGCGGGGGGTGAGTGGTGTGGGGGTTACATCCTCGCGCACGGAGTCCTCCTGTAAGAGCCGTTGAGGTGGAGAGGGGGGAGAGAACTGGTCAGCACGGCGATCATCTCACCGCCCTTGCTGCCGCGCGCGGGCACTCACGAGCTACCCGTGCGCCTTGATCCCACCGAGCAAAATAGGTGGCTTGCCCACCTTCGATCTGGTGGCACGAAAGGCTCCGACCCTGCGCGTAGACCATTGCAAGCGTGCGTCCATAAGGATCTGTGCCCACGCGCTCGATAGACAGAGGCCCGGTCATGATCCTTTGCAGCGAAGCCTTACTCGCGGCGGCCCGCTGCCGATCGCAGACCGCGCCAGGTTTGGGAACCGGCTTGCACCTGCTGTTGCCTGGATCATCAGGGGCGTCCACGCCAAGCAAGCGGATGCGCTCGCCATTGCATCTGATTGTGTCGCCATCCGTGACGGTGCAGCCTGCAAGCGCGGCCGCGGCGGCAATGAATATCAGAGGCATCAGATGATCCTTTCCAGCAAAGAATGGGATGGGGGGTAATCGCCGGGGAGGGCTGCTTTGATGGAGCGTGCATTCCGCAGGGAGACCCCGCCCGGCGCCAGTTCGACTGGTTCCGCTTGAAAGTGGGGTTTGATCATAGGTCGAGTCCCAGGTTCTTTTCTGGCAGCCCCGGAATCTGGCCGTCATCACGGCCAGGCATCGGCGGAATGCCGGTAAGATCATCAATACTAGTATCGACGATGCCGAGGCCATCGCCCTCGAGGTGATCCAGCAGCGCTTGCCTGAGCGGATCGACGTCGTCCTTGTCCCGCGTAGGGGCAGGGGGCTCACCAGCGCCGGGATCGTAGATCTGATCGGCACTGGCATCGAACGTGGAGTAGTCGGTTTCCGATGCTCCCATCGGCGGGAGGTCATCAAGATCCATTGAAACGGGTCCGGACATGCCGATCTGGTCCCGCTCGGCCTCACTATGCCCTCCCGCCGCGTTCTCGTTCCCTTTGCCATTCCCGTCATTTGCAGCGTCGCTGCCCTGTGAATCGGCCGCCGGGATAGGGGGTAGGTCGCGCAAATCATCCTTTGCATCGCCGCCAGGCAGGTTTGGCAAGCGATCGCCAGCATTCTCCCCCTCGATCGCATCAAACGCGGCCGTAAGTGCGGCGTTTGCAGCGTCCTGTTTCGCCTCGACACCATCAATGTTGATCTTCCCGATGCTTTCGAGCGCGGAGGTTTTGTCACCGGGGTTAGAGTTCAGGCGCCATTCCAGCTTCTCACGATCGTCAACGATCATGGTGAGGGCGTCTCGCACGCGGGTTACAAGGACGTTGAAAAGGCGCTGGTTGGACAGGTTGTGCTCGTAGGAGAGCATCACCCCGATCCCCTTGTCTGCGGTGACACCCTGCGCCATGTGCATATTGAGGGCATAGGCGAGGTCGATGCGGCTCAGCATGGGATCGCCACGCTCAAGCGTAACCTGTTCCTTGTTCGCCGTTTCGAAGGTGACGCCGCCGTCCGCGATCGAGACGATTTTGGCGAGCGCGGAATTGTCGAGGCCCCGGTCCTTGTCAGTCGCGGTCCAGCGGATTGTATCGCCTTCGTGGATCTTCAAGGTCTGGAGTGTGGTCAGTTCGAGGCGGTCGCGCCGGATCGCGGGATCGATGCGCTGAGGATCGAAGCGAATGTTGCGCCCGTTGGGACCGGTGATCTGGACCTTGCCGTTGTCGAAGATGCGGCTGACCTGGTATTGGCCGCGGCCGAGACCAACCTCTCGGACTTGGCCAGTAACGGTGAGCGTCTGGCCGACGGTATAGTGATGGGCATAGCGCAGCTGCTCACGCTCTTTGCTGACCCGGTCATGGACGGTGACATAGAGCCCGTCGCCCTTGAGCGTGCCTTCGCGCAGAAGCCCTTCCTGGATCGCGGTGTTGATCTCTGCGCGCGTCTCGCGGCCCGAGGCGAATACTGCGGTGGCGGTGCGCTCCTCTGCAGAAAGCGCCAGCCATGTATCGGCAGCCTCGGTCGCCGGTTCAGAATGCTCTGTGACATTGTCGCCAAGAACCTTCAGGGCAGCGCCGGCCCTGCCCGTGTTGGCGAGGGCGGCGACGGTGAGAAGCTGCTTGTTATCCGGGTTGATGCGCACGTTCTGCTCCATGCGCTCCATGGTGATACCGCCCGCCTGCACCATGGCGAAGGACTTACCCCAATCGATCGAGGAGAGCTGTTGGCGGTCGCCGACGAAGGCCATCGTTTCAATGCCCAGAGCCTCGGAGATGCGCATCAGCTTGAGCATATCCTCGCTCGAGACCATTGAGGTTTCGTCGACGACGACGATCGTGCCAGCCAGTTCATCGCGCCGTGCCTGGGCTCCCGGGCTGCTCGGATCGCTGAGATATTTCTCGTTCTGCCAGACGAATGACGCGATCGTCTGCGCTGATACCCCGGCCTTTTCCATGTCTTCGGCCGAAAGGTGCTTGGGCACCATGCCTTCGCGCATGTCCCCGACCATCTTGTTCTGGAAGGCGAGGCCGAGAACTTGTTTACCCTCGTCCCGTGCAACGGCGGCGACAGTCTGGAGCATGGTGGATTTACCGGCGCCGGCGACGCCCTGGACGACAACGTAACGATCGTCGCTCGAAACGATCATGGTTGCGGCCGCAAGCTGGCCCGAGTTCAGTTCTCGCGGTGAAGCGGCCTCCTGAAGCCTGGATGGCGCACTGGCGGCATCGACGATCGAGGTTCCCTTGCCTTTGCCAGCGTCAACGTGATCGAGAATGGATTGCTCGACTTTCAATGCCTCGGGCGTGGTGACAGCATCGACCATCTGGCCCTTGTGCTGGATTTGACCAGAAACGAGATCGCCATTTTTGATCAGTCGGTCGATGCGCGCTTCGACGTTGTCGATCGTGACGCCCTTGAGGCCAAGATCGAGAGCCGTCTTGGATACTTGATGGATCTGGAAGGCGGCTTCCCGCTGGCTGAGAATGCGGACGGCCGAAGCGACCGCGAGTTGGGCACGAGCATCGCCAGGAGAGCCTGCCAGACGCGCAATGCCAGCATCGACCAGTGGTTCAGGGGATCGCAAGAGCCCGGATACAAATTCGCGCGCCGTGTTCACCACCTCGAGCATGGCCTTGTAACCGCGCACTGCGAGGTTTTCCGGCTGCTCGCGAGAGGCCCGCAACGCAGCGGCGAGGACGTCCTTCCCGTCAAATCCGAGTGCTGCAGCGCGCTCAATCCAGCCTTTGACCATGCCTTCGCGATCTTCAACATTCAGTTTTGCATCGCGCGTGTTGACGGTGACGCTGTCGCGTCCTTTTGGCGAGACGATCCCAAGCTGCTCGGACTTGATCAGGATTTCTTCCCGCCGTGTGCTGTTGGCGTCGATGACATCCTTGGGGACACCGACGATCTCGAAGGTGCCGTGCTTGCCGTCCAATTGAACTTTGTAGCCCAACTCCTCCATACGGGTCCGCAGGAAGGCGTGCTGGATCGAGCCGATAACGGTGTTGTTGGACCAGATCTTGTCGGCGTGAAGCGCCTGCCATTTGCCGTCCGGCATGCGCGTCATGTTGGCGACGATGGAATGGATGTGCAGTTGCGGATCGAGGGCCCGGCTCGTGTCGTGCTGGAAGAGGGCGTAGACCAGATTGCCGGTTTGAACGGCCGTCGTCTTGCCATCGACGGTCTTGCGACCTTCGGCGAGGTTTTTCTCGACCCATGCCATCGTATCCTTGACCGACTGCGCGAATGCGCCGTCAGGTCCAAGGATGCGCTTGTCACCGGCTATGTAGGCCATGATCGAGACTGATTTTGGAGCTGAGAATGTCAGGTCGTAACCTGGCCTCCGGTTTTCCTTTGCCTCGATCTGCTCGCCAGTGGGCGTCTCGCCCAACAGAACCTTTTCAAACGCTTCTCGTGTGACAGCGGACCCTTCGGCGATGGGACTGTCAGAGAGGCCGCCGCCGCCCCATTGACTGACCTCTCCCGCCTGCTCGCTGGTGTAGTATTCGCCTGCGACGAAATCGTCGTTGGTGAAATACTTTGCGGCGCCACCAGCGGAGCGAACGGATGCAATGGAATGCATCGATCAGTCTCCGATACCCATATCTGAATCGCCCAGATCGGGATGATCGTGACTATGGTCTTTTCCGTCCCCCGTGCCGAAACCGTCACGCGCTTCACGGACGCCTAGATCTTCCTCGGCGGGATCTCTATTTTCTCCTCTTGCCTGGGCAGCGGCATCCTTATCGGAGGATCGAGAGGAGATTTCTTGTGCCTCTCGTCTGGCCGTGGAGTCCATTGGCCGGGCATTCACCCGCTCTGGAGTATCGAGACCATTATGATCGACGGTACTGTCCTGTGCAGCTTCGCCTTTGCCGGTCCCGGATTGCGTTGCACCGGGGTCCATACGGTCAAGTGCTTCACGAGCGTTGGGATCGCGGCCTTCTTGCTCTTCACGTTCCTGCTCTGAGGGCTGTGAAAGGATATTGGAGGCGAGTGCGATTGGATTATCCCGCGCGGCCACCTCCTCTTCGCTGAGCGCGATGTTTTCCCCACGCCCACCGTCATCTCCACCCTTCGGCTTTCCCCCACCTCCGCGAACCTTGCCGTCCGGATCGTCCGGCTTTGACGGTGGCCGGCGCATGAAGCCCTCGGCAACCTTGGCGTAGTGCTGCCACTCCAGCTGGATGCGCGCTGCCGGGAATCCGTCCGGGAATTTCACGAAGCCATGCATGGAGGGCAGGTTCATGATGTCATCGGGAATGACGAGCGGTTCGATCTGCTTGCGCGGTGTCAGCGTCGATGCGTCTCGGGTGGAATTGTAGCCATAGGAATAGCCTTCATCCATCTGGCGGATTTCGCGATTGCCGATGTAGCGGGCGCACTGCTCGGCGGTGTCCAAATCAGCGGCAGCGAGCATCAGCTTTGTACGTGCAAGCGACGACAGGTTGCGGGCGTTTTCTTCCCCGTAGACCTGCACCAGTTTGTCGAAGGAGTGCAGGCCAAGGATCATGGCTCCGCCAAAGTTACGGGCCGTCTGGAGGCCGTTCTCGATGGCGGGCAAGCGGTGAAGCGCGCCCAGCTCGTCGAACATGAACCAGGTCCGCAAAGAACGGGTGTGCGGCATGGTCATGAGCGAGTGAATGGCAAGGTTCGACCACAGGGTCAGGAGGGCCTTGTTCATCTCGAGGTCGGTGTAGGTGCAGGTGATGAAGAGGATCGATCCGGGCTTCTTCTCGCCGGTGATCCACTTCTTGATCGAGTATGGCTCGCCCTCGTCGGGAAGGAACCGTAGCGCCTGCGCATTGGTGTTGAAGACGGCGCGGATCGATTCCGCCATACGGGCGGCTTCCGGGGCAGTGAGCGGATCAGCGATCGTCTTCTGAAGATGACGGTGGACCTGCTTGAGATCGGCTGTCATCAGGTTGTCGGCGAGCGCCTGATTGGAGGTCTGTCCTTTCTCAATGAGCTTCATGCACATCTCGATGAAAAGGGTGCGCGCGGCGAGGGCCCAAAAAGGCTCCGACGATCCGCCGTCGGAGGGGATCAGCGCCGCTGCGGCAGCGGTGAACTCGCTGTAGGTCGAGCAGTCATTGAAGATCGACCATGACGGGCAGCGCACGTCCATGGGATTGAGGATCGTGTCGCGCTCGGGGTCGTAGAATGCCTCGACGTATGCGCCGGTAAGATCGAAGACCACAGCGGTATCCTGACGTTCGCGCATCTGCGCCAGGTGCTTCCGAAGGACAGTGGTTTTGCCGGTGCCGGTGGTGCCCAGCAGCATCGTGTGGGATTGCTCGAGGCGGTGCGGGTAGGGGATACCAGCTAGGTAGTAGGGATGGTGGATGCCGGCAGCCTTGCGGGCATCGAAAGGCATCTTGAGAACAGCTTTGGGCTTCTTGCCGGGGAAGAGGTCTTTGGCCTCCTCAACGAACTTCATCTGGTTGTGCTGGCTGATCTCCCTGTAGAGCAGATCCCGATCGACGAGCATGGCGCCGCGCTCGTGCCGTTCTTCCATGATCGAGCCGCCTCGCCGCCGCGAGAAGTCGACATACCAGATCGAAGCCGGGATGGTCGCAAATGACGCGATCAGGATCGAACCGATGACGCCGCGAACTGCCTTATGCCAGGCGAGGGCGACCTCTGGGACATAGGGCACGTACCCCATGAAGGTGTGGCGCACGGTATGGTCTGGGAGTTGCAGGTTGGCCTGCTTCATCGGATCGAGCGCGCACCAGTCCCACAGCCACGACAGCATGCGCATGCAGATGAGCTGGAAATTGTTCTCGTCGAGGGTGAACGAGAGGATCGTGAAATAGGACAGGGCGAAGATGCCCAGCCACATGAGGAAGGGCATCTTCGCGCCCTGCAGCCACATGATGACCTGGGTGTTGAGCAGCTGGCTCCCGCGCACGAAATTGCCATTGTTGCGAGGCGTGTCGCCGCGCGCGGAATGATGTTTCAGGGGCCTCGGTGAACCGTCGCTGCGGATGTCTTTGCGGTCTTTGCCGCGTTTCTTACGCGCCATGATACCGCTCCATGCGCCGGTTCGTTTCGTCGATGACGAGTTGACGATGTTCGGGGTGCTCTTCGCGCAAAAGCGTATCGACTGCGGCTTGAGTATACTCGGCCAGTCTGGCTATGCGATGGTGGCTTTCAGAGAGAGCCTCGATGCCCTCTAAGTGCTGCTTAATAATCTCGCGCAGAACATCTGAAGGCGTACATTTACGGGCAGCAGCCATCCTCTTGAGATGGTTATACTGGTCCGGGTCGAAGCGCATGCTTCGCTGCAGAGCTGATTTAATCAATCCAACCTCCTAGCAGGGAGGCTGGCGGGACTACGAAAAGCAGGATGGCGCTACCAGAAGAGCCGTAGAATAGCAAGACCCAATGGGTTGATTTAATTACGTAAGTCTGTCTGGGTCTGTGCTAAGTACCCGTAATAAATAACGAAAATATGAGCAAACCCATTGGGTCGCTAAGCGGGTCTGTATGGGTCTTTATTATATTTAGCTATAGGCCTTTGATTTATCGTAATAATCCTGCAACCACGTTGCGTAGGGTGTGCCTATTGAGCTGTCTTATCGTCCGTGTAGCCTCGTTGTGTTCTGATCCTCGTCTGGTCCGGGCTTGCCTCCGGTTTCCGGGGGGCAAAGGTCCGCCATGAGGCGGAAGTGTCCGAAGGGGAAGGGCGCTTTGCGCTGGGCGAATGGGGTCGCAAGTGCATGGATCATCCGTGTGTGAAGGGCGCGATTTCGCAGTCGTATCGTAGGGGAGTACGACACGGGTTTTCCGGTGCGCCAGGTCCGGTTATGGTGGCGCTGTTCAGAGCCGATCAGCCTGACCAGAAGGTAATGAAAATGGCGAAGTCACTGGACGCAGAAATGGCCGCGATCGAGGCCGAGGAACGTAAGCTGTCGGAGCGTCGCAAGGCGCATCAACAGAAGGTGCGGGAGGCGGCGATCGGGACGGTCGAGAAGGCGGGGCTTTTCAAGCTCCCGCATGATCGACTGGAGCGGATCATGAAGGCGGTGAAGACGCTGGGCGTGGACGAGGTGGAGAAGCGGCTTCAGGCGTCAGCCTGAGCCGTTCCGGCACCGAACAAACGACCGATGGCCGCGCGGATGGGCTTGCCCATTCGGGCGGCCATTCCTTTAGAGGCGGGCCCCGGCGATGCGTAGCCTTGGCCGTCAGGCCAAGGCGAGCGAGCCGGGGGCAGACGCGGCAGCGATCTGGACGGCATCAGACAAAAAAAGGGAAGCGCGGCCCTGTGGGGCTGCGCCTCCCGTGCGTGGCGGTTTGGGCTTACCAGTTGAGCGGGTTATCCAGGTAGGCTTCTCCGAGCTTGTCGGCCGTGTGGCTAATCAGGTGGTGAAGCTCGTACATCCGGCAATGAAGGCAGTCTGCGTAGTCCTGAGCGATCTCGCGATCGTCGCTCGTCATGGCGGTCCAATCGATCATTTCGAGGTAGTTATCGCGCCGCTCGCAGATGCGGTTCGAGTGATCCAATTCGGCTTCGAGCGAGGCGATTTCGCGCTCGAGCCGGATTTCCTCCGGCGATTTGGCGATGAACTGCAGCGTGTTATCGGGGAGGGTAACTGACGTGCTCATAATGCTCACTCCTTAGTCAAAACGACAGTTACGGTCGGACCTTCGGGGCGCGGTCGGGTCAGGGACGCGAAAGGCGAGCCTTTCGCGCCGCGAAGCGGCGGTGGGGGTCACGATTTTCTTTGGCGGCCACTTCGCTGTGATCGGAGCAGCGAGATCGATCCGCCGAAGAAAATGGTGGGGCCCCGCCGTCCTTGACGCGGCCGCGCGCCGGAGGTCACAATGGGAAGACTGTGTGGTGATTTTACCTATCGGCGTGGCGCGGGCGGCGATGCGTAGCCCTGGCCGTCAGGCCAAGGCGAGCGAGGCGACGCCGCGCCGACAGATGGAGTGCTTTGCCGGGCTCTATGACCAAACCATGCGAAGGGCGCAGCTTGGCGAGGTGATTGCGGCCATCTGGTTGAGTGCCGGCAGGTATCGGGCAAGGCCCGGCTCGGCATCGAGCCGGCTTGCCATGACCGGATCGGCAAGGCTGCCGCGCAGCTGCTCGATGCTGATCGTGCCGCAGCTGTCGACGTCAAGTCCGAGCATGGCAAGGATGGCGTAGGCGTTCGAGTTTGAGACCTCCATCTCGGGCGCGGCATCGGGGTTCTGCGAGAGCGACACCATGATGTCGGGCTCGTCATCGCGGCGTGCGATGCGGAGGCGACGGCCAAGGAATTGGGCCGTCTCGATGAGGGCGATCGCGTCGACGTCGAAGGTGAAGTGACGCGCGATCATGGCGATCGGCAGCATGGCGGTGCGGGCCTCCCACGCGAAGACCTGCTCGTCGAGCGAGCCATAGTCGTGGATGATGAGATCGTGGCCGTAGCGTTCGCCGTATTCGGCGAGCGTTTCACGCAGGGCGCCCATCTGCAGGGGGTCGATCATAACGGGGCGCAGGTTGTCGGGTTCGGCGTCATCCTTGATGCGGAACGTGATCATCGGGAACCTCCTTCGTTAAACTCGCCTCGTCTCTCCCTCTCTCCTCCAGTGCCGATCCGGTGACGGATCGGGGTCGCCGAAGGTGGCATTTGGGAAAAGGGCGAAATGACACCCGAAGGGTAGGGCAGGGTGGTCCCGATGGTCCTGATCGGGGAGCCGCGGCGCTGGCAGACCGGCGCGGATCTGTGTTCATGCTCGCGGCAGCAGCGCGCTCCGGGTTCGATGCCCGGCGCGCGCTCCCCCGCCCTCGATTTCTTGGGGCCAGGTCGAGCGGCGCGGGGCCGATCGTCATGCTTGCGGCAGCTCCTTACCGGAGGGGGGAAGGTCGCCGCGCGCGCCGTCGCCAGCGAGCCCCGGCGGGGGCGATGTTGGCGGCGGCGCGCGCGGCGGCCTGGCGTGGGGGGAACCGTAGGGTTTCCCCCACCTAGCACGACGTGGACGACAAAGGGCCAGCGCCGGGGACTGCCCCGATGCTGGCCCAATGCTCCTGCCAAGGAAAGGGTAGGGGCGGCGCTGGTCCGCCCCTGTTATCTCATCCCCATTGCTGCCGCTTGGCGTCGGCGGGCATGGGGGCTTGTGCGTCATAGCGGAAGGCGTGGGTGGGAACGCCTGCGTCCTTCAGTTCGTCCAGCAAGTGCGACTGAATGCCGGTGCCTTGGCAAATGATCGCTTCGACGGGCCGGAGGCTGACAAGCTGGTCATTGCGCTTGAAACCGGCGCTCTTGCCAAATCGCTGCGGGTTCGGGGCAAAGGTGACAATCGGCACGCCAGCTTGTGCGGCCCAAGCTGCGGCGATGGCGTCGCATCCCTTGCGCTGGCCTGTGGTGCAAAGGGTCATGCTCGGGATGCGGACCTTGATCTGGTCGAGGCGGGCGTAAAGCTGCTGATAGTCGTGCCATTCCTGACCGCCGGAAAAGATGACAAGCGGGCCGGTGGGGTTGCGCTTCTCGCGCATGGCGGTTGCGCGGGCTTTCAGGAAATCGGCCGATGCGATCTGGCTTGCGGTGGTGACGCTGGAAACCCTCGATCCGCGCGCGGTGCTCCAAGGGCGGCCGGTCTGCGAACGGTAGCAGTTGGCGGCATAGTCGCGCATGCATTCAATGGCGGCGCGCTGCTCCATCTTGGTTCGGGCGCGAAGCTGCAAATCCTCCATCTCGGTTGCATAGATTTCGCTGCGGTCGTCCTGCTCGATCCGGTCTTTAAGGTCGCGGCAAAGCGTGTCCTCCTCGCGGGCCAGCTTCTCGGCTTCGTAGTGAAACGAATTGACGATGCCCCATGCGATGGCTTGCGCGCTTGGCTCAAGGCGGGTGTCGCGGAAAAGGTCAAAGATGGTGTTGATGATGGCATGGCATTCTGCCTGCGCCTCGGCGGGCTCGGGCATGTCCAGTTCCTGCGCCTCGCCCCCCATGTCGAGGATGGAAAGCGCCGTCACGTCGCCGAATGCTTCGGTGAAGCTGTCGAGCACGGAATCTTGCGCGATCATGTCGGCAATCTCTGCCTCACGGGCCAGCGCTGCCAGCTCGTCGGGCGTGGCTGCGGTTCCGGCTTCATCCTCGCCGCGCATGGTGTCGGCAATCGCCTTGTCGAGATACTGCTTGCGCAGTTCGGCGGGCGTGGTGCCGATGGCCTTTGCGAGGTCGGCAAAGCTGCTATAGCTGCGGTTGTTCGTTTCCTTGGTCATGATAACTCATCCTTGGCAGGGGATAGCGAATAGGGTCGGGAGAGGGGTTCCAGCCCTCTCCCTTCCCGTCGGGGGGATCAGAACTCGGGGACGAAATCCTCGTCGGTCTGCGTGATCCGGCCATCTTCGGTGGCGTTGCCTTCACCGAAACTGTCGTCACGCTGGCGGCGGCGGGTCTGGCGGGTGCCGTCCATGTTCTGGCGCATGGGGGCCGGACGGTTCCAGAC
>NZ_ALVC01000057.1:0-40952 GCF_000293195.2 Sphingomonas sp. LH128 | reverse complement strand
TCGGCGTTCACCGTGAGCATGCCGTGGGAGTAGCCCTCGTAGATTTTCAGCGTCGCGTTCGGCAGGATCTCGGCCTGCAGTACGCCGGCGTTCTTGTACGGCACGACCTGGTCGTCATCGCCGTGCAGCACGAGAGTGGGGACGGTGATCGCCTTCAGGTCTTCGGTCTGGTCGGTTTCGGAGAAGGCCTTGATGCCGTCGTAATGGGCCTTGGCGCTGCCCATCATGCCCTGGCGGCACCAGTTGTCGATGACGGCTGGCTTCACTTCGGCGCCTTCGCGGTTGAAGCCGTAGAAGGGACCGGCTGCGACATCGCGGAAGAACTGCGCGCGATTGGCGGCAAGACCGGCGCGCAGGCCGTCGAACACCTCGATCGGCAACCCGCCCGGGTAGGCTTCGGTCTTGAGCATGATCGGCGGCACGGCGCTGACCAGCACGGCCTTGGCGACGCGGCCCTGCGGGATGCCGTAGCGCGCGACGTAGGCCGCCACTTCACCGCCGCCGGTCGAGTGACCGATGTGGACGGCGTTCCGAAGGTCGAGGTGTTCCATCACCGCGGCGGCGTCGGCGGCGTAGTGGTCCATGTCGTGCCCTTCGCTGACCTGTGCGGAGCGGCCATGGCCACGGCGGTCATGGGCGACGACGCGGAAGCCCTTGGACAGGAAGTACAGCATCTGCGCGTCCCAGTCGTCCGACGAGAGCGGCCAGCCGTGGTGGAAGACGATGGGCTGCGCGTCCTTCGCGCCCCAGTCCTTGTAGAAGATCTCGACGCCGTCAGTGGTGGTTACGTAGGCCATGATGGAAATCCTTCGAAAAGTTTGATCGGGTGAGGCGCGGCTGTCCGGTTCATCGACATCCGTTGACATAATTTCTGACGCCGAACCGACGTTCTGGAAAGTGCTATAAATCTGCATCCATCTTTCGATGAATTCGCAATGTAGCGCTTCGAGTGCCCAGTGGTCCTTGGCCCCGGATTGCCGTCCCGCTCAATTCACCAGACCTGCGTACGATCGGAAATCATCCCTGCGTATGTCTCGCGTAACATCTGAGTAGGAAGCCCCTCTTTACGGCGGCGCCCGCTCAGCGCGGCGTATCGAGCGCGCGGAATGTCGAGGCGAGATGATCGATGAAAGCGCGGACTGCCGGGGGAAGGCCCCGCCGCGTGGTGAAGACCAGATGGACGATGCCGATTTGCCCGCCCCACTCAGGCAGGATGCGAACCAGTCGACCGGCGGCGAGATCGTCTCGGCAGGAATGATCGGGCAGCAGAGCAACGCCGAGGTTTGCCATGGCTGCTTCGCGCAGGGCGGCAAAGTCCTCGCAGGTCATCCGTGGTTCGTGGCGATGATCGATGCCGGTGTTGTCGGGGCCGGCAAGGTGCCATGTGATCTCGCCGATCTCGTCGCTCGAGCCTAACGTCGGCAGCAGCTTCAATCCGTCCATCGTGGCATCCTGCATGCTTGCGGCAAGTGCGGGGCCTGTCACCAGAATGCGCCGTGACTGCCCCAGAGTGCGCATCGTCAGCGAGGCGTCGCTGTCGAGCGTCACGCGGACCCGCAGGGCGACGTCGACACGCTCGGCGATGAGATCGACCGGCCGATCCGTCGCGACGAGCTGCAGCGCGACCTTGGGATAGCGCGCCAGAAACGCGGGCAGGTGGGGCGATAGCACTTCCACCATCCCGCGCGGGCAACTGAAACGGATACGGCCCTGCGGTTCGGCCTGTGCCTGCGCGACGAGCGCTTCGGCCTGCTCGGCCTCTTCCAGCATGGCACGGCAGCGCGCGTAGAACGCCTGCCCGACTTCGGTGACGCGAAAGCGCCGCGAGGAACGCTCGATCAGGCGGGTGCCCAGGCGTTCCTCAAGGGCAGCGATACGGCGGCTGAGCTTCGATTTCGGGGTGCGCAGCGCGCGTCCGGCGGGCGCGAATCCGCCGTGCTTCACCACTTCGGCGAAATAGGCATAGTCGTTGAAGTCAGCCATCGATCGCTACTCATCGTTCCATTAACGGAACGATGAGTAGCGATTTTGCCATCTACAGCCAAGATCGTTCCGGATGCATTTGTCTCTCCAGCGGCAGGCAACGGTGCCGGTCGGAAACGAGAATGGAGATATGACATGGCTTACAGGTTCGAAAACAAGGTCGTCGTCGTCACCGGTGGAACGACCGGGATCGGCCTCGCGACGGCCAAGGCCTTTGCCGACGAAGGCGCATCGGTGTTCATCACCGGGCGCCGCCAGGAGGCGCTCGATGCAGCGGTCAAGGCGATTGGCGGCAAGGTCACCGGCGTGCGGGCGGACATGAGCAAGCTGGCCGATCTCGATCGCCTCTACGATGCCGTTCAGCAGCAGCATTCGGCCATCGACGTGGTCTTCGCCAATGCCGGCGGCGGTGAGTTCGCTCCGCTTGGCGCGATCACCGAGGACCATTACGAAAAGACCTTCGATACCAATGTGAAGGGCGTGCTGTTCACCGTGCAGAAGGCGCTGCCGCTGCTGCGTGACGGGGCCTCGGTAGTGCTGACCGCATCGACCGTGAGCATCTCCGGCACGCCTGCGCTCAGCGTCTACAGCGCCAGCAAGGCGGCGGTGCGCAGCTTTGCCCGCAACTGGATTCTCGACCTTAAGGACCGCGGCATTCGCGTCAATGCGGTCAGCCCCGGTGTTACCGACACGCCCGGCGTCGATGATCTGTTCGGCGGTGGTACGGATGCCGAGAACACCAAGGCCTATCTTGCCGGACTGATCCCTGCCGGGCGCATCGGCCAGCCTTCGGAGATCGCAAGGGCCGTGCTGTTCCTCAGTTCGCAAGAGGCCAGCTTCGTCAACGGCGTCGAACTCTTCGTCGATGGCGGGCAGGTCCAGATCTGACAGAGCCGCTTGCCGGGCCTTCCGCTTCCCAGGTGCCCGCCGGCCGGTTTCGGCGGCGGGCACCGGCTTCGGGCTGGCCGGCCGGCGCCTCGATCATACCTGCGGATGAGGAAGCCACCCGCACGAACGAGGTTCCGCGACCGAATGGCTGGCAGCCTGGCTCCTGCATCGCGGAATATACCCATCGCCAGGCAATATCATCGCGCCATAAGGCGGGGAGCAACACGACATGATCTGGAACATTGCATTGAGAATGGCTGCCATGGTTCTTGCGGGCAGTCCCGTCATGATCGCAGAGGCGGCCTTGGCGGCACCATCCGGCACGACAGTTCATGCAGCGACATCGGATGAGGCTCTGCTCGCCCGGCTGCCGGGTTTCCGTCAGGGCTTTGCCGAGGTAGATGGAGTACGCCTCCATTACGTCGAAGGCGGCGCTGCCAACAGCGGCAAGCCGGCATTGGTACTATTGCCGGGCTGGCCCCAGACTTGGTGGTCCTACCACAAGATCATGCCGCAACTGGCGCGAGACAGGCGGGTGATTGCCGTCGATCTTCGTGGCATGGGGGCATCGAGCAAGCCGGCCGGCGGCTACGACAAGAAGACCATGGCCGCCGACATCGCAGGTCTGGTGCATCAGCTTGGGCTAGGAAAGGTCGATATCGTAGGCCACGATATCGGCTCCATGGTCGCCTACAGCTTTGCCGCGAACCATTCCGACCTTACCGACAAGCTGGTTCTGCTCGATGTCGCGCCGCCCGATGCCGGGCTTGCGACCTGGCCGATGCTGCCCGCCCTTGGTACGTTCGGTGACAAGGTGGGTGATGGCTCTCACGCCTACGTCTGGTGGTTTGCCTATCACCAGGTGCCCGAACTGCACGAGAAGATGGCGGGCGAGGGCCGGATTCGGATGGAACAGGACTGGTTCTTCCATTACCTGACCAAGGACGAAGCGGCGATCGATGCCCTCGATCGCGATGTCTATGCTGCAGCCTATACGCCGCGCGACGCGATCCGTGCCGGCGACGGCTGGTATCAGGCCTTTCCTCAGGACATCGTCGATGACGATGGATATGCCCCGCTTGCCATGCCGGTGCTTGCGCTTGGTGGCCCGGGCTTTGCCTGGCTGCAGGGTGTCCTTGCGAGCAAGGCGCCGAGCGCCAAAGTGCTCAAGGTCGATAGCGGGCACTTCATTCCGGATGAAGTGCCGGACATCCTGGTCGAGCAGATAAAGGCGTTCACACAGTGACGGTGACATGGGGCAGGGGCATATCGCCGCCAGCCTCCACCCATGATCCATGACCTGCCGACGATAGAAGGGTGTTTCAGTTTCGGGTGGCCGAGGTGGCCGCTTTCGCCCATCCGGTCACGCATTGCATCGCGCTGATCTGTTCGATGTCGATCGACCTTTGGATGGGCGAATTCACTCGTGCTCGCGAGACCTTGCCGGTCCTGCGCGATTGCGTACGGGCCAATACCCTGGCTCCGTATATCGCGGTCGCGCAGGCTTCGACGGTGAACGCGCGCTTGAGTTCGGGCGCCATGCGGAGGCGGTCGAAGCGTTGCCTAGCCGCTGCCACTGCGATGCGCAGATCCTCCGCGTCGCCCAGCCGCACCGTGCCTATCCTGGCTTCGCATGTCTGCCTGGAATGACCGGTTCCGGCAAAAAGTCGCCCTTCAGATTGGTGCGACGTAGCGTGGTCTACCCATGCTGCAGGGCGATCCGAAGTGCGGCGCTTCAATCGCCGCAGGCGTTCATCGGCATGCTGACGTAATCCAGCTTCACGTCGGATATGGAGATGGTCAGGGGGCCACTCGTGCTCAGTACGAAAGGCGCGGTGATCGCCGACATGTCTGCGCCGCGACCGGCGAAACACTGCAGCGGCACGGCCATGCGGGCCCATTCGCCCGGCGCCGAGCGTCCAAGGGTCTGACCGATCGGCACGGAGTATGTCTTGCCGCCGCTTTCGATGCCCATCTCAACCGGCACGGCGGCTTTGGCATCGACGCGGTACTCGAAGACGAGGCTGATCTCGCCATTGCTTTCGCGCGAAAGGTCGATGGTGCGGGGTGCTGCCATGGCGACCCGACCGTTAGCCTTGCCGTCCCATGCGAAGCGAAGCGCGTCTTCCTGTGCGCGGCGGTCTACACCGGCCTGAGCAACCATCTGGCGGTCGATGGACCATCCTGCGGGAACGCGGCCCTTGCCGTAGAAGACACCGGGCGTCGCCTCGGCCATCCCGGCGGGACGGGCTTCGTCCAGTGGCGGGACCTTGCCGGGCGCCGCGTAGGACAGGCCGTAACCGAAGGCAAACAGCGGGTCATAGCCTGCGTCACCTCGGTTGAGCACGTATTGGTCGGGCCGCTTGGGCCAGGAGAAGCTGAGCTTGCCCCGGAAGTCGTGCGCGGGTTTGCCGTCCGCGTCCGCGAACAGCACGTCGGCGACGCCGCCACCCTCGCTGCCGGGCAGGAACGCCGCCACGAACGCGTCGGAGGCATTCATTTCGGCGTTCACCCATAGCGGACGGCCGGAGAGGAACACGGCAACGACCGGAATGCCCGCTGCCTTGAGGCGGCGCAGCATTTCCAGATCGGACTTGTCGCCGGGGCTATATTCCAGGTTGGGAATGTCGCCCTTGAATTCGGCATAAGGCTGCTCGCCGAAGACGACGATGGCGGCGTCCGGCCTGGCGGTGAACTTGCCGTCCGGCGCATAGGTCGCGGTGCCGCCGCCGGCCTTCACGGTCTGCTCGATGCCCTTCCAGATCGAGGTGGCGTTCGGGAAGGCGGAGTTGGGCAGGCCCGCGCCCTGCCAGGTGATCGACCAGCCGCCCGCCTGCTGGCTGATGATGTCCGCGGCCGTGCCTGCCACCAGTATGTTGGCCGTGGGCTTCAGCGGCAGCACGCCGTCGTTCTTGAGCAGCACCATGGATTCGCGCACCGCCTCGCGCGCGATCGCACGGTGCTGCGCAGAAGCGATGACGTCGAACTTGGCCGCGAAGGCGCGCGACGATGGCCGTCCGCGATCGAACGTTCCGGCGCGCAGCTTCACGCGCAGGATGCGCCGCACCGCATCGTCGAGCCGCGCGGCGGCAATGGTGCCCGCCTTCGCTTCGGCAAGGGTGTTGTCGTAGAGCTGCTTCCAGCCGGGGCCGGAATACATGAACATGTCGAGCCCGGCGTTGATCGCCTGCGGGCAATCCTCGTTGCTGCAGCCCTTGACCTGCCCGTGGCTGTTCCAGTCGCCGACGACGAAGCCGTCGAAGCCCATGCGCTCCTTCAGGACGCCGGTGAGCAGGCTTTTGTTGCCGCTCATCTTCTCGCCGTTCCAGCTGGAGAAGCTGGCCATGACCGACTGCGTGCCTGCCTCGATCGCCGCCGGGTAGCCGCCCAGATGGACGTCGCGCAGCACCGCTTCGGGTACTCTCGTATCGCCCTGATCGCGCCCGCCGGTGCCGCCGTCGCCGAGGAAGTGCTTGGTGGTGGCGATGAGGTGGTTCGGCGCGAGGAAGTCCTTCGTGCCGACCTTGCCCTGCACGCCCTCGATCATGGCACCGGCATAGTCGGCGGCGATCTGGGGTTCCTCGGAATAGCTTTCGTAGGTGCGGCCCCAGCGGTCGTCCTGCACCACCGCGAGGGTCGGCGCGAAAGTCCAGTCGAGCCCGGCGGCGGCGGTTTCCAGTGCGGTCACTTCGCCGATCTGGCGGATCAGGTCGCGGTTCCGCGCGGCGCCAAGGCCGATGTTGTGGGGAAACAGCGTGGCGCCGACGATGTTGTTGTTGCCGTGGACCGAATCCGTGCCCCAGATGATCGGGATCTTCGGGCGGCCGTCGCTGCGGGTCATCGACGCATCGTAGAATTCGTCCGCCAGCTGCAGCCACTTGGCCGGGGAGGCGTATTCGTCGTCATAAGGACCGCTGTTGCCGCCGTTGAGGATCGAGCCCAGTTTGTAGGTCACGACATCGGCCGGCTTGATCGAGCCGATATCGACCTGGATGATCTGGCCGACCTTGTCCTCGATCGACATCGCGGCCAGCAGGGCGTCGATCTTCTTTTCGACCTTCGGATCGCGGCTGGGGCGGGCGCGGACTTTCGGCCATATCGCGGGATTGGCGATCGAAGCTGCGGGCTGGTCAGCCGATGAAGCTTGGGCAAAGGCGGTGCCCGGGAGCCCCGTCAGAGTCAGGGCGAGGATCAGGAGGGAGGCGCTCGATCGGTTGGTCTTCATGGTCGCTCCTGTACGCCGTATACTTGCGGCCGCGCATCTGTGGTTTGGAAGGGAAGGGCGCGCATGTCACGCAGCGCGCGCAGGATCGGGCCGGTCATGACCGTCGTGACGACAGCCATGACCACCAGTATCGTGAACATCGACCGGGGCAGGAAGCCAAGGTCGTAGCCGACGTTGAGCACGATCAGCTCCATCAGGCCGCGCGTGTTCATCAGCGCGCCGAGGGTGAGGCTTTCGTGATGGGACAGGGCATTAGCGCGCCCGGCGCAGTAGACCGGCACGATCTTGGCCAGCACGGCGATCAGGCAGACCGCAGCCAGCCACGCCAGTTCCGGTCCGGTGGACAGGCCCAGCAGGTTGGTGCGCAGGCCGGTGAAGGTGAAGAAGACCGGCAGGAAGAAGACCAGCACGAACTGCCCGACTTGCGCATTCCATGCCTCCACCAGCGGACGGTGGCGATGAAACAGCAGTCCGGCGGCGAAACCACCGAAGATCGCGAAGATACCCAGCGCGAACGTGCACAGCGCCAACGTGAAGATCACGATCAGCAGGATCGCCAGGACATGTGGAGGAAGGGCGCCATCGCGCAGTGACACACGGGCGGCCAGCCGGTCGCACAGGGGCGCCGCCACGAAGCGCAAGGCGCACAGGAACAGCGCAAGACCGCCCAGATGGAGGGCCAGATACGCCACGGAAAGCTGCGCGGCGGCGAAGGCGGCGATCCCGGCCAGCAGCAACCAGCCGACGACATCGTTTACCGCTGCTGCGGAAATGGCGACGATGCCGACGTCGCTGCGGGTCAGCCCATATTCGCCCAGGATGCGGCCCAGGATCGGCACGGCGGTGATCGCCACCGCGACCCCGCAGAACAGGCTGTAGACGAACGAATCGACACCCGGCGCGAGGCTGGAGGCCGACAGTCGGCCGATGCCGATCCCGGCAACGAAGGGCACAAGGATCGAGGCCATGGCTACGGCGATGGTCGTTCGGTGCAGGCGGGCTGCCTTCAGGCGGCCGAATTCGAACTCGCTGCCGATCTGGAACATCAGCAGGATCAGCCCGATCTGGCTCAGCACCGTGATGGCGGGCTCCGGCTTGGCCCCGAACAGGGAAAGAGAGACGCCGGGAAAGAAATGCCCGAACAGCGACGGGCCAAGCAGCAGCCCGGCGACGATCTCACCCACGACGCCGGGCTGTCCCATACGCCGGAACAGCCCGTGCATCAGCCGCGCCGCGCCGATCATCACGATCAGCTGCAGCAGCACCGTGAACAGCAGCATCTCGCTTTGATGGGTGGAGCCGGTCATGGCGTATCCCCGCGCGCGATCAGGGCCGCGCCGACAGGGCGTCCAGCGTGGCAGTGCCCTTCAGCGCGGTATCCCCGGCAAAGCGGCCGACCACGACAGGATAAGCGCCCGCGTCGACCTTCCAGCCCGGCGCTCTCTCGTCGAAGCGGGCGATCACGCGCGGGTCGACCGTAACGGAGACATGGCGGGTCTCACCCGGAGACAGGCTGACCTTCTCGAAACCGGCAAGGCGGTAGGCGCGGGTTCCGGCTGCGCTTTTCGCCTCGACATAGACCTGCGGGACATCGGCGCCTGCGCGCTTGCCGGTATTGGTGACGTCGAAGCCGACGGTCAGCCCGGCGCCGCCTTCGATCTTCAGATTGGCGTAGCTGAAGCGGGTATAAGTCAGCCCGTAGCCGAAGGGGAACAGCGGTTTGCGCTGCTTCGCGGCGTACCAGCGGTAGCCCACGTCAGCACCTTCCGGGTAATCGACGGTGAAAGGCGCGACGCCGCCGCTCATGCCGTAGATGGTCTTGTCACCGGCCTTGCGGCGCGCATTCGCGGCGTGCAGTTCGGCAAGGCCGGCAGGCTCGCTGCGGGGGGGCTGATCCACGCTTGCGGGGAAGGTGATCGGCAGGCGGCCCGAGGGATCGACTTCGCCCAGCAGGATGCGGGCAATCGCCTCGCCGCCGCGCTGGCCCGGATACCAGGCCGACAGGATGGCGGGTACGCGGTCCACCCAGGGCATCAGCACCGGGCCGCCGCTTTCGAGCACGACCAGCGTTTTCGCATTGGCGGCGGCGACGGCATCGATCAGCGCGTCCTGCTTGTCGGGCAGGGCCATGCTTTCCGGGTCCTGCGCCTCGGTCCGCCAGGCCCAGGCGAAGACGATCGCCATGTCGGCGCCGCGAACCGCCTTGGCCGCCGCTTTGGGATCGCTGCCGTCGAGGTAGGTCACGCTGGCCTGCGGCGCCAGCGCCCGGATCGCCTGAAGCGGCGAGGACGCGTGCCATGTGATCCGCGCAAAGGAGGCGGCCGCACCTTCGGTCAGGGGAATCTCCACTGGCGCGCCGCCCACCGAGCGGACCTGCGAGGAGCCGCCCCCCGAAAGCACGCCGACATCGGCATGGGCGCCGAGCAGGACGATTTTCTTCGCGGTCTTCGCCAGCGGCAGCAGGTTACCCTCGTTCTTGAGCAGGACGATGCCTTCCTCCGCCGCGCGCTGGGCGATCTGCGCATGGGCGGCATAGTCGATCGGCTGGGCGCTGTCAGGCACGGGCCGGTCCATCAGGCCGCTGTCGATCACCCCGAACAGGATGCGCCGGACCATGTCGTCGAGCCGCACCATCGGCACGCTGCCGTCCTTGACGGCGGCGGCAAGGGCCTTGTCGAAGTACATCGCGTCGTCCAGTTCCTGGCCGGAATCCTGGTCGAGGCCATTGTTCGCGGCCTTCTGCGTCGAATGGACCGCACCCCAGTCGGACATGACCCAGCCCTTGTAGCCCCAGCCCTTCTTGAGGACGGTGTTCAGCAGCCAGTCGTTTTCGCAGGCATAGTCGCCGTTGACCTTGTTGTAGGCGCACATGACCGAGGCGGGCTTGCCGATTTCGGTGGCGATCTGGAACGCGAGCAGGTCGCTTTCGCGCAGGGCCGCCCTATCGATCCGCGCGTCGAGAACGGTGCGGCCGGTCTCCTGCGAATTGAGCGCGAAGTGCTTGATGGTCGAGACGATGGCGTTGCTCTGCACGCCCCTGATATGCGCCCCCGCCATGACGCCTGCGAGCAGCGGGTCTTCGCCCAGATATTCGAAGTTGCGACCGTTCCAGGGGTCGCGCGTAAGGTTGACGCCGCCTGCGAGCAGGATGTTGAAGGTCTTGGCGCGCGCCTCCGCACCGATCATCGCGCCGCCTTCATAGGCCAGGCGCGGGTTGAAGGTGGCGGCAGTGGCGATGCTGGCGGGCAGCGCGGTGGCGACATCGCCCTTGCGCTGCTCGATCTGGTTGGCCACGCCAAGGCTCGCGTCGCTCTCGCGCAAGGTTGGAATGCCAAGCCGGGGGATGCCGGGGACATGCCCGGCGGAGGGGATCATCGCTATCGGCGGCTGCGGCTTTGCAAGCGGCGGGAAATAGCTGTGAACCAGCTGGAGCTTCTCCTCCAGCGTCATCGCCTTGACCAGTGCCTCCGCCCGCGCTTCGGCCCCGGATTCGGACGACGGCTGCGCGGAGGCGGCGGCCTGCTCCTGCGCGAAAACGGGCGCGGCAAGTGATGCTCCGGTCATCAGAGCGGTAAGCAGGACGGCGTGCTTGGGAAATCTCATCGGGAAACCTTGCTGGACGGAACGCGGGTGCGGGCGTGATAATGGTTCAGGAGGGCGCGGTGATCGGGCAGGCCGCCGCGCGCGCCGGCATGGGCCGCGCGCACGCGGGCGAAAACCTCGCGCGCCTGCGCAGCGCCGGGATAGCGCGCGCCGGCAAGGGTGGTCTCGAACCCCATGCCATAGAGGATGTAGTGGTAGCTGGGCGGCAGGAATGTCTCGAGGTCGACCACGAAATCGAACCGCGAGGGCGGGCGACGGCGCCACTGCGCCAGCATGTCGCGCAAGGGCTCGGGAATGGTCGCGGGGTCTGCATTGTCGCGCCAGTAGGCGGTGTCGGTGCGGCGGGTGATGCAGTAGTGGAGCTTAAGGAAATGGACGATCCGCTCGAACCGCGCGCTCATCAGGCGGTTGAAGCTGCGCGCAGCGGCGTCGCGGGCATCGTGGTCGGCGCCTGCGAGAAGATCGGGCCCCAGGAAATCGCCGACCATCCGCAGCGCCGCTTCGATCAGCATGATGCCGGTCGATTCCAGCGGTTCGAAGAATCCGGCCGACAGGCCCACGGCCACGCAGTTGCCGATCCACTGTTGCTGCCGGTAACCGGTTTCGAAGCGTAGCTGGCGCGGGTTCAGCGCAGCGCCTTGCGGGCCGACATAACGGCGCAGCGTCGCCTCGGCTTCATCGTCCGAACAATGGCGGCTGGAATAGACGTAGCCGATGCCGCGCCGCTCGGTCAGGCCGATGTCCCAGGTCCATCCCGCCTCGTGCGCCGTTGCCAGCGTATAGGGGCGTACCGGGGCGTCCGGCCGATCATAGGGCACCTGCATCGCCAATGCGCGGTCGTTGAACAGGCTGTCGCTGCACGAGGTGAAGTCCGCGCCTAGCGTCTGCCCGATCAAGAGGGCGCGAAAGCCCGAGCAATCGAGGAAGAAATCACCCTCGACGATGCGCCCGTCGGTCAATTCCAGCGCGGCGATATCGCCGTCGGCCTTGCGCTGGACATTGCCGACAGTGCCTTCGATCCGCACGACCCCGGCGGCGATGGAGATGTCGCGCAAGTAGTCGGCAAAGCGGGCGGCGTCGAAATGATAGGCGTAGTTCATCGGTCCGGAGAAGTCGGGGTCTTCGGGCCGCTTGGGCGCGCGCCCCGCGCGGATCACCTGCTCCTGTACGGTGGCGGCATCGGCCCAGGCGGCGCGCTGCGGGCTGGTATCGGCCAGCCAGTGGGGCAGGAGCGCTTCGTCCTCGCCGCCGATGGGCATGTTGAAGGGGTGGAAATAGCTGTCGGTGCCGGTCGCCCAGCCCTCGAACAGGACGCCCTGCTTGAAGGTGGCATCGGCGCGGACCAGAAACTCCGCCTCGCTGATGCCCAGCCCGGCCAGCGTCGAGCGGATCGTCGGGAACGTGCCTTCCCCCACGCCGATGATGCCGATCTCGCTGGATTCCACCAGCGTGATGCCGGTCATCCCCAGCGTGCGGGAAAGATAGGCGGCGGCCAGCCATCCGGCCGTGCCGCCGCCCAGTATGACGACACGACCGGAGGGGGGATTGTCGATCGTCATACCTTGCGCCTCTTCAGTTGAGGGTCGTCAGTTCAGGGTCAGAAGTTCGCGCGGGCGCGGACACCCCAGGTGCGGGGCGGCTGGAGGTTGGACAGGAACACCGGATCGTAGCGCGGTGCCCCGAATGCCCCGGCACCCGTGCGGATCTTGCCGTTCTCGATGTTCTGGACGAAGGCCTCCACCGTGTAGTTCTGGTCCGCCGACGTGAAGCGCAGCGAGGCGTCCGAACGGAAGTAGGCCTTCTGGCGGTCCCAGTCGGTGCCGTTGGTGCCGCGACCGGGCATGTTGTCGGCCGGGTCGTTGGCGTTGACGAAGGGATTGGCGTCGCCGTTGAAGTAGCTCAGCCAGCTCTTGGTCTCGTAGTGCGTGGTGAAACGCGGGGTGATCGTCGCGCCGCTCGCCAGTTCGAAGTCATGTTCGTAGCTGACGCTCGCCGAAAAGCGCGGTGCGTGGGCGAGTTCATTGCCCCTGAGCTGCACGATCGAGGACGCCTTGCCGCCGTCGTAGAGCCGTCCATCGACGCTTTCCAGATCGTCCAGCTTGGTCTTCTGGACCGTGCCGGAGAACTGCAGGCGATCGGCGGGGGTGAAGTTGGCAGTGAGTTCCGCTTCGAGACCATAAGCCTTCGCGCCCTTGGCGTTCTGCGTCACGATCTGGCTGCGCACCACGTTGCCTTCGTCGTCGCGGAAGGTGACGGCCTGGTTGACCTGGTATCCCTTGAAGTCGGAATAGTAGGCCGCCAGGTTCAGCGTCACGCGGCGATCGAGGAAGCGGGTCTTCAGGCCGACTTCGTAGTTGGTCAGGGTTTCGGGGTTGGTAAGGCCCGCGTTATCCTGGATGTTGCCCGACTTGAAGCCGGTCGAGATGCTGGCATAGCCCAGCGTATCGGCGGCAAGGTCGGCATCGACGCGGGCCAGATAAGTCAGCTTGTTCCACTTGCCCTTCACGTCGTTGTTCGAGATCGAGAAGCCGGGCAGCAGGTCGACCAGTTCCGCGGCGGTGGCGCCGGGATAGGCGCCGAAGATGCCGCCCTGGCAGGCGCCGCCGGGCGCCGAATCCGCCGCCGAGCAACCGTCGCCGGAGAACGTGACGTTGCGGCCGCCGATGTCCTGCTTCTTGTCGGAGGTATAGCGCAGGCCGCCGGTCACGCGCAGCCAGTCGGTGGCATGCCATACGGCCTGGCCGAACGCGGCGCGGCTGTCGATCTGGCGGTTGGCCTGGATGAAGCTGCCCGCCCAGCTGAAGGTGCCGTCGCGGTAACCGTTGCGCTGGTCGATATCGAAGCGGATTTTGTTCTTTTCGTGGCTGTAGTAAGCCCCCAGGATCCAGTCCACGGCCTGCTCGCCGGTGGATTTCAGCTGGACCTCGTGGCTCTGGAAATCATAGCGCGAGGACAGCGTACGGTTTTCGTTGAAGGCGCCCAGCGGCAGGTCGTTGCCGTCGGCGTCCACCTGACCGGTCGGCGGCAGCGCGCCCGCATCGGCATCGGTCTGGGTGCTGCCGCCGATGCGCGACCAGCCGGCGATGTAGCTCAGCTGGATGCCGTCGGTCAGGTCGTAGTTCATCGCGGAGCGCACCGCGACCGAATAGCGGTTGGTATCGGGAGCAGTGTCGGACAGCGTCGACCAGCGCTTGGTGCCCGCGCGCGGGGTCTGCAGCAGACCGATCAC
Source organism: Sphingomonas sp. LH128 (assembly GCF_000293195.2). NCBI lineage: Bacteria > Pseudomonadati > Pseudomonadota > Alphaproteobacteria > Sphingomonadales > Sphingomonadaceae > Sphingomonas > Sphingomonas sp. LH128. The sequence continues at coordinate 27,024 of NZ_ALVC01000057.1, read as the reverse complement.
CGGCGCGCCGTTGTCCAGGAAGCCCTCGGCCGAAAGATTCCAGCTGAACTTGTCGCTCGGCTGCCACAGCATCGAGACGCGGCCCGATTGCTGGTCGGCGGCGTAGTACTTCTTGCCGCTGGTGACGAAGGCCGACTTGTTGATGCCGGTGATATCCGGAGCGGGCTGGTACGAGGCATAGCCGTCATGCCGGTCGCTGACGAAGGCGACGCGGAAGGCCAGGGTATCGGTCACCGGGATGTTGATCGCGCCGCGCACGCCGAAGCGGTCGTAATTGCCGGCGGTCAGTTCCACGCTGCCTTCGAACTTGCCGAGCTTGGGCTTGGCCGAGATCAGGCTGAGCGCGCCCACGGTGGCGTTGCGGCCGAACAGCGTGCCCTGGGGCCCGCGCAGCACTTCGACGCGCTCCATGTCGTACATCAGCACCGAGGCACCCTGCGAACGGGGCGAGTAGATCCCGTCGATGTAGATGGCGACTTCGGGGTCGGCGACTTCGGTATAGGCACTGTCGTTGCCGATGCCGCGCAGGGTCAGCAATACCGCCGACTGGTCGCCCTGCTGGTTGAACTGGAGCGAGGGCACGAAGCGGGCGAGGTCGGTGACGTCCTTCACCTGGTTCTTGTTCAGCGTGTCCTGGCTGAAGGCCGAAACCGCGATCGGGGTTGATTGCAGCGTGGTTTCGCGGCGGGTCGCGGTAACGATGATGTCGTTGTCGGATGCGGCTTGCGGGGCTGCCTGCGGCGCGGCGGCGTCCTGTGCATGCGCTGCGGATACGGAAAATAGGCAAGTCGCAAGCGCTGTGCTCGCGACGAGTGCGTGCCTCGTCATGATCATCCTCCCAGATGCGTCGTGTTTGTGAGGGTGCAAAGACCAAATCCTGACATCGTTGTCAACACGCGATTTGACAACGATGTCAAAAATCGTGCCTTATCCCTTTCCGGCTTTTGCAATGGTGCGAAGGGTATTCTAGATGACGGTCATGACCGTTTCGCCAGCGTCGATTTCACCGTTAGCATCGCCGGAATTCGCGGCGAAGCGGCTGTTCCGGCTGTCGATCGGTGTGTTCTTCATCGGCGGTTTTCTCAGTTCAGCGGTCAGCCTGCTGGTGCCGCAACTCAAGGCGGTCCTGGCGCTGGATTACAAGGGCGCGCTGCTGATCCAGCTGGCGTTTCATTCCAGCTATCTGTTCTTCGCGCTGCCCGCCGCGCTGGCCGTGGTGCGAATCGGCTACATGCGGGCGATCGCCTTCGGACTGTCGGTCATGACCGCCGGTTGCCTTGCTCTGGCGGTCGCGCAGGGCGCACGCCAGTTCGCGCTGGTGCTGGGTGCCCTGCTGCTGCTTTCGGCCGGACAGACGGTGCTCCAGATTGCTTCCAACACCGTGGTCACCGTGATCGGTCCTTCGCGCGGGGCGGCATTCCGGCTGACGCTGCTGCAGGGGTTCAATTCGCTCGGCACGGTGATGGGGCCGCTTTTGAGCGCGCCGTTCCTCCTCGCGCAAGCCGGTCCGGGCGAGGAGGCGGCGGTCAGGGCGTCCTTGCCTTTCGTGGTTTCGGGGGCAGTTTTGGCAGCGCTGTCCACGGCGTATCTGGCGCATCGCGGATTGCTGGGTGACGCCGCCGGCACGGCGCAGGGGCTGCCACTGCGACGGCGCCGCCAGATTTTCGCGGTGCTGCGCGATCCGCGCCTGCTATGGGGCACTTTCGCCATCTTCGTCTATGTCGGCGCGGAAGTGACGATCGGGACATTGATGACCAACGTATTGATGCTGCCCGAGCGGCTGTCGATTTCTCCCGTCAGCGCCGGACGGCTGGTGAGCCTGTACTGGGCCGGGGCGATGGTGGGCCGCTTTGCCGGGGCCTGGTTGATGACCCGGATAGGCGAAACGGCACTGCTGCTTTATGCGGCGCTGGGGGCGGTCCTGCTGACGTGCGCCGCGATCGTCCTGCCGGGCGTGGCCGGATCCGCCGCCCTGATCGCGGTGGGGCTGTGCAACGCGATCATGTATCCGACGATCTATGCGATGGCGATGCCGCGCGAGGCCCGTCTCGCTCCGCTGGCCTCGATGTGGCTGTGCATGGCGGTGGTGGGCGGCGCCGTGGTGCCGATGCTGACCGGAGTGCTCGCCGATGCGATCGGCCTTTTGCCGGCGCTGCTGCTACCGGCACTGTGCTATGTCGCGATTGCGGTATTCGCCGCATTCTGCGCCGCCCCTCGCGAGATTCCGGCATGAGCGTGATCACCATCAAGGACGTCGCCGCCAAGGCCGGAGTCTCGGCCAAGACCGTCTCGCGCGTGATCAACGGCGAGGCGCATGTCCGCCCGGAGCTGCGCGAGCGGGTGGAGCAGGTCGTCGCCGAACTCGATTACCGGCCCAATGCCTTTGCACGCAGCCTGTCGAGTTCCCGTTCCTACCTGCTTGGCCTGTTCATTGACGATCCGGTGTCCGGCTATGCGGCCGACGTCCAGCACGGCGCGCTGATGCGCTGCCGCGAGCGCAGCTATCACCTTGTCGTCGAGCTGGTCGACCTTGGCGGTGCGGACTGGGCGGGTCAGGTGCGCTCCAGCATTGCCGCGCTGCGCCTCGACGGGGCTATCGTCGCCCCGCCCATCTGTGACGAAGCCGCGCTGACCGCCCTGTTCGCCGAGGCAGGCTTGCCCATGGTCCTCGTCGCGCCAAGCTCGAAGGCCGCGGCGTCGGGCAGCGTGCGCATGGACGACCGCAGCGCCGCGCGCGAGATGACCGATTACCTGCTTGGTCTGGGGCACCGCCGCATCGCCTTCATCCAGGGACCGGAAAGCCACCGGTCCTCGGCCCGGCGCGAGGACGGGTATCGCGAGGCGATGGCGAAAGCCGGTATCGCCGTGGACGAAAGCACCGTGCTGCGCGGCGATTTCACCTTCCGCGCCGGTCTGGAACTGGGCGAGCGGCTGCTTTCGGGTCTGCCGCGCCCGACCGCCATTTTCGCGGCCAACGACGACATGGCGCTGGGCGCTCTCATCACTGCGATGAAGCTGGGCATCGCCGTGCCGGAGGCGCTGTCGATCTGCGGCTTCGACGATTCCGCGTCGTCCCGCGCCGCCTGGCCGCAGCTCACCACGATCCGGCAACCCAAGGCGGAAATGGCCGGCGCGGCAGTCGATATATTGGTGAATCCGCAGTTCAGGAAACAGGCAGGCGGTGCGCAGTCGCATCTGCTCCTGCCCCACGAACTGATCATCCGGGGCAGCACTGCAATCGCGCCGGCAAGGTAGCGGCGTTTCTGGCGCAGAGCAGGTGATCCCTGCCGCAAGCGGCCTCGAGATGCCGCGATGCTGTGCCGGAGCGGCGATTGCGAATCGTCGGGCCGGGGCGCGGAGCCGATCGCCTTGCCCCGCGCCGAGTTGGCCGGGTCCGCGCCGGTCCGATCAGCCCGGCGGGGCGCAATCCTGCGTCGACCCGATACGTGGGCATGACGGTCGAGGCGATCTTGGTAACGCCCGGCTGGGCGTCCCCGATCAGGCGATTGACCCATAAGTTGGCGACGCGCACTTCAAGCCGGTTGGCCCCGCGCCGGACCACCGTGCCGATATCGACCCGGTATGGCGAATGCCACAAGGTGCCGATGAGGCGGCCGTTGACGCGGACCTCCGCCAGGTCTCCGACTTGCGCGAGATCGAGCAGCAGCGGCGCGCCGGGCTTGTAGCCGGCGGACGCCGCAAACGTCTTGCCGTAAGTGGCGATACCCGAGAAATAACGGATACCGGGGTCCACCTGTTCGTTGAGCGGGGCCAGCGCGGGCAGGCTCGCGGCCTTTGGCGCACCGCGTTCCGCCTCGAACGCCACTTCCCAGGCGCCGTCGAGACGCGCAGCCAGTCTCGGCACCGCATGAGCGACGGCCCGGAGACACCTCCAGGTTTCATCCTATCGCCGAGCTTCCTGAATGGTCGATCGAGAATGCTGGACCTGCCGCGACGTGTCTTGCGTAAGGCGGTGACTGCCGGCGGCATTCTTGTTCGCCCCGTAGGCGTTCACGTCGCCGGCGCGGACCTGTCGCAGGAGCACTTTCCCGAGAAACTCCAGCTCAAACGTGGCTTTTTCGAGCGGGCGTTCGACCTGGCGCCCGGCGTGAGCCGCAAGGCGAAGGCTGAGGGATCGCAGCTGCCGCCGCCGTCGCCGCGGAAGCGGGCAGGTGATGCCAGGCACATGTGGCATCGCTTTCCCGGATGCAAGGCAGGGGAGCCCGTAAGCCGATCAGTTTCGGCGCATGAAATCTCGTGATCAAGCAATCCAGAGTCACAATAGGGAAATATTGCAGCCCTATCGGCCCGCTCGACGATCGCCGCAGTGGCGATAATCACTCAGGGGTATTTCATGAAAATCCAGCGTCATTGGCTGGCGACGACCGCGTTCGCCCTGCTTGCGCCTGCCTGCCTTTCCACAGCTGCACAGGCGGCCGAAGCTGCACCGGACGCGGTGGCCGATGCTGCCGAAGGCGGCGGCCTTGGCGAAATCGTCGTCACCGCGCAGAAGCGTCGCGAGAATCTGCAGGAAACCCCGATTTCGATTTCGGTGATGCGCAGCGACGACCTGACCAATCGCCACGTCACGTCGCTTGTCGATCTGGGCGACGGCGCCATCCCGTCGCTGAAAGTTGCTCCGTTCTACTCGCGCAACTCCGCGCTGATCGTGAATATCCGCGGCATCGGCGTGCTGTCGGACGGCAACCAGCCGGCGCGCGACCAGGGCGTGGGCGTCTATATTGACGGCGTCTATCTCGGTCGTGCCCAGGGTCTTGGCACCGCGCTGTTCGACATCGAGAACGTCGAAGTGCTCAAGGGCCCGCAGGGCACGCTGTTCGGCCGCAACACCGAAGGCGGCGCGGTCAACATCGTGACCAAGAAGCCCTCCGGCGAATTCCACGTCAACGCCACCGGCGGCGTCGGCAACTTCGGCATGTACAAGGGCGAGGTCCATGTGGACCTGCCGTCGATCGCCAATATCGCGTTCAAGATCGACGGCGTCGTCGCCCGCCGCGATCCGCTGGTCAAGAATCCGCAGCAGGGTCAGGCTGGCTTCAACCAGTACGACAAGCAGGGCTTGCACCTCGAGGCGCTGTGGAAGCCTTCGCCCGATTTCAGCGCGGACTACAGCTTCGATACGTCGAAGGACGAATCGACCTCGCTGTACCTCAACCTTCTTGCTGCCGGGACCAATACCCAGGCCGCGCTCGGCACCGTCCAGCCCGACCGCGTCAAGACCGCCAACGTCGGCGTCCCGATGCAGCCCAGCGTCGGCAAGGTCCATGGTCACCGCCTGACCCTGGAATGGACCGCGACGCCTGACCTGACGATTAAGTCGATCAGTTCGTACCGCAAGCTTTACCAGGATCAGTGGGACAACGGCTCGGCTTCGACCACCATGTCGCTGTCGCCTTCGGCGCTGGCGGCGAAGGGTGCGGCCGGCTTCACGGGCACGCAGTTCGCCCGCTACAGCCTGGCCCTGTTCAACCAGAACCAGTGGAGCCAGGAAGTTCAGGCCATCGGCGAAGTGGGCCGGGTCAAGTACGTGGCCGGCGCCCTGTACTACCGCGAGCACGTCTCCGACAATGCGCAGGCGTTCTACACCAACCAGTTCACCAATGCTGCCGGCTCGGCTTACGTGCTGCGTCAGATCGACTACGGAGCGCAGGCGATCGACCGCGAAAGCCACGTGACCACCCGCAGCGTCGGCGCTTTCGGCCAAGCCACCTGGACCCCGGCGGTGATGAACGATGCCATCCACCTGACCGGCGGCCTGCGCTGGACCAAGGACATGAAGCACGGCGCGCTCACGATCGTGAACAACGCCCTGCCGATCAACCGCGACGGCGTCTCCGGCCCGATCGGCCTCGACGCCAGCTGGTCGCGCGTCGATCCGATGGTGAACCTGGCTGTCGATCTGTCGCAGGACGTCCACGTCTATGGCAAGTGGAGCACGGGCTACAAGTCGGGCGGCGCCAACTCCCGTTCGCAGAACTACGATGCCTTCAACCCGGAAACGGTGTCGATCTTCGAGATCGGCGCCAAGACCGAGTTCTTCGACCACCATGCCCGCTTCAACATCGCCGCCTACGCGGGCACGTACAAGGATATCCAGGTCGATTTCCAGCGCCCGTACGAGACCGGTGGGGTGCGTACCACGCGCACGACGACCTCGACGATCAATGCCCCTGGCACCGGCGGTCTGCACGGCATCGAAGCCGAGTTGACGGTCAATCCGCTGGCAGGTCTGACGCTGGGCGCTTCCTATTCGTACCAGTACGTCAACATCCCGGCGACCGTGAACCCCTACCCGAACGCCGCCGGCGTCGTCAGCACCGTCGCGGTTCCGATCTATCAGTCCTACACCCCGCGCCACTCCGCCAGCGGTACGCTGGACTACGAATTGCCGATGAACGGTTACACCGTTCGCGCGCATCTCGACGGTAACTTCGACAGCGGCTTCTATGCCAACGTCTCCGACCCGGTCTATACCGGCCCGGGTGCCGCTTCGAACGTGTATCAGCCCAAGGGTGACAAGGCGTTCATCGTCAACGGCCGTCTGGCCGTCGGCGATATCGCAGTCGGTTCGGGCGATGCGCAGCTGACTTTCGCAGTCTGGGCGCGCAATCTCTTCAACGAACAGCATGTGTTCTACAAGGCCCTGAGCCCGACTTCGGGGCTCAACGGGTTCTTCAACGAACCGCGTACGTTCGGCGGCGAGATGAACATCCGCTTCTGATACTTCTTCGCGGGCCGGCCTTGTACAGGTCGGCCCGCTTCTTCTGTTTCAGTGTTCGGCGCCTTCTCCCCGAAAGTCACTGTGATGCGGCGTTTCGCGATTGCGGCTCCAGGCGAAGGCAGCCATTCCGCATTCCGGATATGCGCAAGGATAACGCTTCTATTTCAACACTATATCAGGTGATCAAGAAGCCTGCTGGGGCGTCGAAAAGACGACCTATTACATAACATAGTTCTATAACGATGTTTCATTATAATATGTCTCCCCGCGACGATCGGCAGTGTTGAATGCCGATTGCGAGATACGGGGAGGATTCGAATATGCAGCGCATTCACGCGTTGAGGGCATTCCTGCAAGTCGGCGTCGGAGCACTCGGAGTGGCGGCTGCCCTCGGGGCTGCGCCGTCCCATGCGCAGACGGCGCAGGCGGAGGCCGACGGTGCTTCCACAGGCGAGATCATCGTATCGGCCCGTCGGCGCGAGGAAGCCCTGCGCGACACGCCGGTTGCGATCACTGCGGTCAATGCGGCCGCGCTGGAAGCCAAGGCATCGGTCAATATCGGCGACATCATGGGCGCGGCGCCCAGCGTCATGATCACCCAGCAGAATTCAGGCGCTGCCGCCGCCAACGTCGCGATCCGCGGGCTGTCGTTCGCGGACGTCGACAAGTCGTTCGATCCAACGGTCGCGGTCGTCGTCGATGGCGTGTTCATCGGCACCAGCACCGGGCAGTTCTTCGACTTCTTCGACATCAGCCAGATCGAGGTTCTGCGCGGGCCGCAGGGCACGCTGTTCGGGCGCAACACCATCGGCGGCGTGATCAACATCCGGCGTACCCGCCCGAAGTTCGAATTCTCCGGCAAGGTCGAGGCATCGTACGGAAACTACGACACCTGGGCCACGCGTGCCGTCGTCAACATTCCGATCATCGACGATGTCTTGGCGATCAAGCCGTTCTACTTCCACAACCAGACCGACGGCTATTACCACCATGGCATCACCGGCGAACGCACGGGCGGATCGAATGCCGAGAATTTCGGCGTCGCGGCGCTGCTCCAGCCGTCATCGAACTTCGACGCGCTGCTGACGCTGGAAAAGCAGGTGCAGGACTTCGTGCCGGTCAATTCGAACATCAGCAAGACCGGAGAGGTCTTCTGCCTGCTCGAACCCGCCAACGAGTGCAACCGCAACACCACCACCGACCTCTACACCGTGTTCGGCACGCCCGGAACTTCGCACTACGAGTCTCCCGCCGCGACGCTGGAAATGAACCTCGATGCGGGGGCCGTGAAGTTCACCTCGGTCACAGGCTACCGCAAGTCCGACGAAACGCAGACGCAGGACTTCGACGGTTCGTCCGCTGACATCTATTTCTCCGCCCGCTCGCAGACGTACCGCCAGTTCAGCCAGGAACTGCGCGCCGCGGGCAAGATCAGCGACAGCCTGGACTATGTCGTGGGCGGCTACTTCTTCAAGTCGCGCTACTCCCTGCAGCAGCGCACGCGCATCACGCTTTTCGCGCCGCCCGCGATCGCCGAGCAGGACAACATCGGCCATGCCCGCTCGCTGGCCTTCTTCGGTGACTTCAACTGGGCCTTCGCCGACAGCTGGCGCCTGTCGTTCGGTGGTCGCTGGACGCAGGACCGCAAGCAGAACATGGCGCGCATCGACGCAAGCCAGTTCCCGAACGCCACTGTCAGCAACAGTAAGTTCACGCCCAAGATCGGCATCGACTTCCATCCCACTCCGGACATGATGCTCTACGCCTCATGGTCGCGCGGCTATCGTTCCGGCGGCTTCTCGGGCCGCGGAACGACGCTCTTCTCGGCGACGACACCCTATGGGCCGGAGACGGTGGACTCCTTCGAAGGCGGCTTCAAGGGTTCCCTGCTCGACGGACTGCTTGAACTCAACGTCGCTGCCTTCCTGGCGGACTACAAGAGCCTCCAGCAGAATACGACCATCCCCGCACAAGGCGGCGTCGGCAGCGAAACCATCGTGACGAACGTGGGCTCGGCCAAGCTCAAGGGCATCGAGGTGGAATTCACCGCGCATCCTGCGCAGGGCCTGACGCTGTCCGGTTCGCTGGGCCTGCTCGACAACAGCCTCAAGGACTTCATTTCCCAAGGCGCGATCAGTGCCACGGTGCCGGGCACCCGCATCATAGACTATTCGAACGTCTCGATGATCTACGCGCCCAAGTCGACCCTGTCGCTGAACGCCAACTACAAGGTGCCGACCGGCTTCGGCGAAGTCGTGGCGAACCTGGGCTATCGCCACATCAGCCCCTACGACCAGCAGATCGGACTGGACGCCACCGCGACTTATCCCGCGACCGGCACCATCGTCGTGCCGCGCAACGACCCGCGCGTGCGTTCGGACACGCAGGACCTGCTCGATGCCAGCCTGACGACGCGGTTCGACCTGGGCGGTCATACCGCACGTATCACCGCGTTTGGGCGCAACCTCCTCGACGATCGCGGCCCCAATGCCGCCTTCACCGTCGCAGGTCTCTGGTCGTTCTCCAGCGCCCGTGAACCGCGCACTTACGGCGTGATCCTGGGTTACGAGTTCTGATCCATCGCTGCCTGTTCAGGCAACTCGCCGCTCCGGGGGAGGACACTTCCCAACTTTGCCGAACCCGGGGCGGCCACCTATTCGCAACGGAGAACGCGGTGCTCGACTATAGCAAGGTATTCCACACGGGCGTGCTGGTCCCGGACCTCGACGAAGCCATGGCGTTCTACGCGCGCACGCTGGGGCTGAAGTTCGCCGAGCCCTTCACGCTGGAAGGCTTCCCCGTGTGGACGCCCGAGGCCGGCCTCAAGACGATCACCAATCGCTTCACGATCTCGTGCGAAGGGCCGGTGCGGCTCGAACTGCAGCAGGGGGAGGCCGGCAGCTTTTTCGACGCGGCAGCATCGCGCGGCGACCATGTCGGCCTCTGGGTGGACGACGTGGCGGGTACGGTGGACGACCTGACCGCGCAAGGATGGAGCGTCATCGCCGCCGGGGCCGCACCCGAGGAACGGTGGGGACCGTTCGCCTATGTGAGACCGGCGGGCGGCGGCATGGTCGTCGAACTTGCATCGTCGATGCTGCGTCCTGCCTTCGAGCGATGGTGGCAGGGCGGCCCACTGACCCTGGATTGATGTCCGGCCGCATCGGCAAGCACGACATACATAACAAGCGAGGACGACGATGAATGACCTTCTGAACCGGCTGGATGGCGATGCAGGCGTCAGGCGAACCCTGGCTCGCCTTGGAGATTCGATCTTCCGCCGCGATCCCGAGGCGCATGGCGAATGCTATGCCGAGGACGGTGAATGGCACGCTTTCGGGACCATCACCCGCGGGCGTCAGGCCGTCGTCGATCACTGGTGGAACGTCATGCAGGGTTTTCCCTTCGTCCGGCAGTCGATTTCCTCGCTGGTGATCGAGGTGGACGGGGACACGGCCGCGTCTCGCGGGCATGTGGACGAAGTGCTGCGCATGCCTGACGGATCGTATCAGGTGGTGATGGGCATCTATCACAGCACCTTCCGCAAACACGGAGACGAATGGCTCATCAAGGTGCACCGCTACGATCAAGTCTATTACGGGTCGCCGATGCTGGACGGGAAGTTCTTCCCGGTCATGGACTACGACAAGCCGCCGCACGATCCGGACCCCTCACGCATGACCGCGACGATGGACATCAGCCTCTGACGGAAAGCGGCAGCCCCGGCGCGGCAGCCGGCAACCGATTGGGGACGATCGAAAGGACCCGGCATTATATACGTATGTGCCAAATGAAATCCGGTGCCCGCCGCTGGTGCGAAGGCTTGGCTTCGCTGATCTGCGGCAGTAGCGTGAGCGGTCACGACGTCTCTTCGAAATCGAGGTAAATCGCCCATGCCGCGCATAGTCGATCACGAACAGCGGCGCAGGGAGATCGCCAAAGTCGTATCCGGCATTGTGCTAAAAGGCGGCGTCGAGGCCGTCACCATCCGCGCCGTGGCCGAGGAGTGCGGCTACAGCACCACTATCGTGTGCCACTACTTTCGCAGCAAGCACGAAATGCTGGCCTATACCCAGCGGGTCGCATGGCAGCGGGGACTGGCGCGGATCAGGAAGGCGAGCAGGGACGGCAAGGACTTGCTGGCATGCCTCGACTTCGCGCTGCCCATCACAAGCCCGCGCTGGCAGGACTGGCACTGCTGGCTGGCGTTCTGGGGACAGACCCCGGATATCGAGGGCATCGAAACGGAGTGGTCGGAAAGCAGCACCGTCAGCAACGACGTGTTCGTCGATCTGATCGTGAAGGCACAGGCGCGGGGCGAATTCGATCCGACCGAGGATGCCAGGGACGTGGCGACCGACATCCAGGTCGCGATCAACGGCATCGCGACCCTGGTTGCCATTCAGCGTTCGGACTGGCCTGCCAGGCGTCAGCGCGAAATGCTGCGCAAGCATCTGCTGCGCCTGGGCTACCGGCCGAGGAATCAGGAGCCCGGAATGACGGACGGCACCTCGACCTGATTTCATCGCGCGCCGAATGCACACCCGGCGATCCGCCCTGCGCGCGAAACACCCGGACCTCGGGACGCGATTAGGCGGGCCCTTAGACGAACGAAGAAAGATACGACAGGCGCCTTGCCGCGACCTGGAAAATGCGTTCGTCGATCGGAAGCCGGCGCCCGGCGCATGGTTTTCCGAAGGGGCGCTCCAGTCACAGGTTTGACGGCATACCGTGCTGCGCGTTGTGCGATGCAGCGATGGGGCTTGCAATGCTCCCATTTTGGTTTCTAGTTTGTGACAAACGGTTGAACGTGGATCGGCTCTCCAGTGTGATGGATATCGAAGGCGCGGGCTCCAGCAGGCTTGCGGGGGTGTTGCTCGCGAATCGTGCCCGGCTGCGGGCCTACCTCATGGCGCGCGGCGCGGGGGATATTGCCGAGGACATCCTGCAGGAAATGTGGATCAAGGCCTCGTCGATCGACCGCGATGTCGAACCGAGCCCGCTGTCCTACCTTTTTCGTATGGCCGAGCGCCTGCTGCTCGATGCCCGGCGGCAGGGTGCCCGCCGCTCGGTGCGGGATGCCGGCTGGGCCGAGGTCAATGACCGGGACCAGCAGCCCTCGGCCGAGCAGGCGCTGATCGCCCGGCAGCAGGTCGGCATCGCCTCGCAGCGGCTGCGGGACCTGGGGCCGCGCGTGGAACACGTCTTCCGCCGCTATCGGCTGGAAGGCGTGGAACAGCGGGTAATAGCCGAGGAACTGGGCGTGAGCCTGAGCACGGTGGAGAAGGACTTGCGCAAGGCTTACGTCGCCCTTCTGGATATCAGGAGCGGCCTCGATGCGGATTGACGGCGGCGGCGGCGTTATGTGCCGGAGATTATGGTGACGGACAAGGCACGCCTCGACAACGAAGCGCTCGAATGGGTGATCCGGCTGGGCGATCCCCGGTTCGCGGACTGGGATGCGCTGACGGCGTGGCTCGCCCTGTCGCCGGATCACGCGCGTGCTTTCGACATCCTGCAGCTTGCCGAGGCCAAGGCGGTGGACGAGGTGGCGCAGGGGCTTCCCCCTTCCCGGGCCGAGTTCGTCGCGGTCAACGACAACCCTTCGCGGCGATACCTGCCGGCGGGCATCGCCGCTGGGGTGGCGGTGCTGGTGGGCCTCGGCTTGTGGCTGGGCCTCAGGGGCGAGGATGCGCGGCCCTGGCAGGAGTATCGCACTGCGGCCGGCGTGCACCGTGATCTGCAACTGGCCGACGGCACCCGCCTTGCGCTCAACGGCGATACGGTGGTCCGGCTCGATCCCGGCGGGCGCGGGGCGGCGCTGGTGTCGGGCGAGGCGCTGTTCGTCGTGCGCCACGATGCGGCGCGGCCTTTCGTCGTCACCGCGGGCGGGGCGACTATCACCGACCTGGGCACACGCTTCGACGTCGTGAGCGAGCCCGGGCGGCTGGCCGTAAGCGTCGCCGAAGGCTCGGTGGCGGTGGCGCAGGCGGAGGGTGAGGGAGGGCTGGTCCTCACTGCCGGGCAGGGGTTCGAACGGGCAGGAACACGCGGGCGACGGTTCGATCTTGCGCCCGAGGGCGTCGCCGGCTGGCGCGAAGGGCGGTTGCACTACGAGGATGCCCCGGTATCGCTGGTCCTCGCCGACGTTGCCCGCGCGACCGGGCTGCGCGTGGAACTGGAGGGGCAGGGCGGGGACCGGCGCTTTACCGGAACGATCGGCCTCGACGGGCCGCCCGAAGCGGTGAAGGAACGGGTGCGCCTGCTGCTGAGCGCGGACGGCGGTTCGGACTGAGATGCGCGGGCGGGGGGTCTTCGCTCTCGCAATGGCGCTTGTCGCGGCGCCGGACCGGGCCTGCGCCCGCGACCTTGCGATACCTTCGTGCACCCTCGCGGAGGCGATCGACATCATTGCGCGCGGCACCGGCGCCAGCATCGGCACCACCAACCCGGCGCTGTTACGGCGACGGATCGCGTCCAAGCGGGTGTCGGGCGGGGTCGACAACATGCTCCGGCAGATTCTCGGCAACGGCGTGATGCTGCGCCGGCTCGGCGGCGATTCGTGGCTGATCGTCGGCCTGCGCCGGCTTGAAGCGGAGCCCGTGTCCGCCCTGATCCCGATGCGTCCGCCCGAACCCGGCGGTGCGGCGATCGTCGTCGCTCGGAGCCGGAGCGATGCGGCGCTGCATGCGTTTCCCCTCACCGCGCGGGTCATGCCCGGTGCGATGATCGATGCGGCTGCGGCGATGCGAGGCAGCGATGCGCTGACGGACAGGGTGGCGCTGGTGAGCGGAACGCACCTGGGGCCGGGGCGCGACAAGCTGTTCTTGCGGGGGATCGCCGATTCGAGCTTCGCTGGCACCCGTGCGGCGACGGTGGCGCCGTACCTCGGGGAGCAGCGGCTGACCTATCGTGCGGCCGATCCCGGCCTGCTGCCGCTCGACCTGGAGCAGGTGGAGGTGCTTCCCGGCCCCCACGGCACGCTCTACGGTGCGGGCGCCCTGGGCGGCATCGTCCGGTTGCAGCCGCGCGCTCCCGATCTCGGCGAGGCATCGGCGCGGGGCTGGGGCGGAATCTCGGCGACGGCGCACGGAGCGATGGGGGGCGACCTCGGCGGCCTGGCCAACCTGCCGGTGGTGGAGGGGCAGCTGGGCTTGCGCGTGCTGGGCTATCGATCGGACGCCGGAGGCTACATCGACGATACGGCGCGCGGGGACAAGGACGTCAATCGTGTGCGCACGACCGGTGGCAGGCTGGCGCTGCGCTACCGTCAGGGCGACTGGACCGCGGACATCGGCGGCGCGGTCCAGGCGATCCGCAGCCGCGATGCGCAGTACGCGCAGCCGGGCACGGGATCGGGGGCGGCAGGCGCGCTGGAGCGGCGCAGCGGTGTCGCCGAGCCATCGTCCGACCATATCGCGCTTGCCTCCGCCACGGTGAGGCGCGGCGGCGAGCCGGTGCATGTCAGCGCGACGGTGGGCGCGGTGGAACAGCGCATGGACCAGAACTATGCCGCCACCGCGCGCGATGGCGGCGCGATCCTCTATCGCCAGGCCGACCACGCCAGTCTGGTCACGATCGAGGCTCGGGCGTGGCGGGAGCCCGGCGACGGCCCGGGCTGGGTGGGCGGGGTGAGCATTCTCTCCAGCCGGGCGCGGCAGATCCGTTCCGTGCTGCCCGAAAGCCCCGGCGATCTGCTGCGCGTGCGCAATGACAACACCGAACTCAGTGCTTTCGGCGAAGTGACGCTTGATGCGGGGCCGGGGCTCAGCTTCACCGGCGGCCTGCGCTTCAGCCGCATCACGCTGGATGGGGATGCGCTGGGCAAGCTCGACAGCTTCTACTTCTCGCGCGAGCAGGAGCCGGTGTCGGTGGCGCGCAGCGAGACGCGGCTGCTGCCGTCGCTTGCCGCCACGCTGAAGCTGCATGGCAAGGGGCGGGCCTACGCGCGCTACGAGCGGGGATACCGGCCGGGAGGGGTTGCGGGCGGGATCGTCTCGCGCAAGTTCGCGTCCGACCGGATCGGCACGCTCGAAGTCGGCCTTCGCGACGTGGGGACCGGCCCGCTGGAATGGGACGCGACGCTGGCCTGGAGCCGGTGGCGCGACGTGCAAGGGGACCTGCTGACGCCGGTGGGCCTGACGTATACCGAGAATATCGGCGATGCCCGCGTATTCAGCGCCGATGTCACGGGGCGCGCGCAAGTGACGGGGCGGCTGCAACTGCTGGGCGCGGCGATGGTGGTCCGCGACCGGCTGCATCCGCTGGAATACTTGCGCGACGGCAGCCATTCGCTGCCCAATGTGCCGGGCCTCTCGCTGCGAGGGGAGGCGCGCTATCGTCTGCCGCTGCGCGCGGGGCGGAGCCTCGGGCTCGGCGCGCTGGTCGTGCACGAAGGCGTGTCGCACCTGGGGGCGGGCGCGAACCTCGACTTGCGGCAGGGCGGGGTGACCCGGCTCGACCTGTCGGGGCGGCTGGAACTCGATCGGGCGGTGGTCGCGCTGTCGGTCGAAAACCTGCTGGATGCGCGCGGCGATCGCTTTGCGCTGGGCAATCCCTTCACCTTGCGGGCGGGCGCGCAGACCACGCCGCAGCGCCCGCGCACGGTACGGGTGGGCTTCGAAGCAGGATTTTGAAGAAAAAGTGTCAATTGTGTAATTTCCCTTACGGGTAGGCCCTTGGGGTGGCGTTTTGCCGGCATCGAGGGGGCAACGGGTCGGGTCCCGGGGTTTTTACATCGCCAATGCGCTGCCCGGCTCCGGCCGGTGCGCGCCACGGACCCGACCGACGATTGCTCCTGGACGCTACCAGGGAGCACCACGTGCACGACGACCGCGTTAATACGATCCTCAAGTCCACCCGGCACCTCCGATCCCCCGCCCGTTCACGACCGCGCCGTCATGTATTGCGGCTCGGCACCTGCCTGACCGGCGCCGCCGCCGCGCTGCTGATCGGCACCGCCCCTGCGGCGGCCGCACCGGCCTGCGGCCTGTTGACCCTGACGGCGGTGACCTGCCCGGCCTCGTCCAGCTATCCGGGCGGCATCCATTACGGCGTCGGGGCGGGCGAGACTCCCCAGGACCTGACCGTCCATCTCGGGGACGGCGTTGCGGTGGAAACCGGCGACGACTACGTGAACGGCATCAATGTCACCAACTTCTCGGGCGGTGCGGCGGCGGTGATCGCCGACGGCGCGAGCACGATCGCCACGCAGGGCACCGGTTCGATCGGCGTTGCGGGCAACACCGACGCAGGCGACCTGACGATCCATGTCGGCAGCGTGTCCACCCAGGGGAGCGAGGCACATGGCGTGGTCGCGGGCAGCGTCTCGGGCGCGGTCGATGTCCAGGTCGGCGCGGTAAAGACCAGCGGCGCCTTCTCCGACGGCGTCCACGTTTCCGGCTACAGCGGCGCGATCGGCGTTTCGGCGGGCAGCGTCGAGACCAGCGGGCTCTATTCGCGCGGTATCTACGGGGTCAGCACCCAGGGCAGCCTGACCATCGATGCGGGATCGGTCACCACGCATGGCGACTATTCGGTTGGCATCGACGCGCAGGCGGGCCAGCCGCCGGTGTTCGACGAGGAAACCGGCCAGACCGTGCTGGGCGCGCCGACCGACCTCACGGTCCATGCCGACAGCGTGAAGACGGGCGGCTATGCTTCGGACGGGGTGATCGCCACTAACTTCACGATGGGCGAGACCAAGGTGTCGATCGGCGCGATCGCCACCACCGGGGACGAGAGCTGGGGCGCCTACGCGGGCGGTTTCGGCAACGTCTCGCTCTCTGCCGGGACGGTAGAGACCAGCGGCACCGGCTCGGCCGGGATGGGCGCGGTGAGCATCTACGGCAATGTCGATATCAGCGCGGACAGCGTCACCACCCATGGCGATTTCGCGAACGGCATCAACGTGCTCGCCTATGGCACAGACGCTCAGCTGACCATTACGGCGGGCAGCGTCACCACGGACGGCAACAATTCCGCTGCGATCTATGCGGGGGGCTCGGCAGGCTACCTGGGCGAGAACCACAAGTTCACCGTCAAGGCCGACAGCGTCACCACCAACGGCATCAACACGGCGGGCGTCGTGGTGAAGACGGGCGGCGACGTGGACGTGGACCTCGGCACGGTGACCATCAACGGCGACCGTTCGCGCGGTGTTATCATCCAGAATGCCGATGGCGACGTGACGCTCAACATCGACAGCATCGTCACCAAAGGCGCGGTCGCGCTGGGCCGGGATGCGGTCGGCCTGTCGATCGGCAACAGCTTCGGCACGGTCAATGCCACCATCGGATCGATCACCACGGCGGGCGACCACTCCCCGGCGATCCTGACGAACGGCGTCTATTCCGACCAGCACTTCACCATCGGTTCGTTGACCACCAACGGCAATAACGCGGCGGGCTTCCAGTCCTTCCTCGACCACGGCAACCTCACGCTCGAGGTCGGCGCGATCTCGACCTCGGGCGATGACAGCCCTGGCGTCTACGCGCAGTCCTATGCGGGCGACACGGCGATCAAGGCCGGCCAGGTCACCACCGGCGGGAGCAATTCCACCGGAATCAAGGTCACCGGCGTCAGCACCGGCGGGCTCGATCACCACATCGCCATCGACGCGGGCGCGATCACCACGAAGGGCGACCAGTCCTCGGGCGTGGACGTGCTGGCGCTCGGCAACGACGCGACGATCCATGCGGGCTCGGTGACGACCGGCGGCGCCTACGCCTCGGGCATCAAGGTCTCCGCGTTGCGCGGTTACAGTGAGGACGGCACGTTCTTCGGCGGCGACGTGACGGTGGACGCGGGCACCGTGGTCACCACCGGCGACGATTCGCGCGGGATCGAGACGCGCACCGACGGCAAGACCACGATCACCGCCGTCTCGGTGACGACTTCGGGTGCGAACGCGGCGGGCATTCATGCCTATGGCTACGGCGACATCGCCATCGACGCCGGGACCGTGAAGACCTCCGGCTACCGGTCGGACGGCATCAACGCCAACAACAATGTCGGCGGGCTGTCGGGCGGCATCACCATCACCGCCGGGGAAGTCAGCACCACCGGGGCGCTGTCGAACGGCATCCGCGCCGCCGCCTACTACGGCAGCACCGGCATCAAGGCCGACAAGGTGACCACCACCGGCTACGGTTCCGAGGCGGTCTACGGCTGGAGCTACTACGGCAACGTCGATATTGACGTCGGCTCGGTCGCCACCAGCGGAACGGCGGCGCGCGGCGTAGTCGCCTATTCGGGCGGCACGACCACCATCAACGTGGGCGACGTGACCACCAGCGGCGCGAACGTGAACCGGGCGTTCCTGGGCACCGGCATCAAGGCGGTCGGCGCGGCCGTGCACGTCACTGCGGGCTCGGTCAGCACGGCCGCAGACTATTCCGCCGCGATCTACGCCAATTCCAACTTCGTCCACGACAACGGACAGGCAGAGCGCGACATTTCCGTTACCGCCGGCACGCTGGTGACAACCGGCTTCGGGTCCGACGGCGTCGATGCGATCAATATCGGTCGCGGCGGGAACATCGCGATCGACGTGGGT
Source organism: Sphingomonas sp. LH128 (assembly GCF_000293195.2). Classification (NCBI taxonomy): domain Bacteria; kingdom Pseudomonadati; phylum Pseudomonadota; class Alphaproteobacteria; order Sphingomonadales; family Sphingomonadaceae; genus Sphingomonas; species Sphingomonas sp. LH128. Next base: position 8,725 of record NZ_ALVC01000057.1, on the reverse strand, counting down.
TCGATCAGCACGCGGGGCGATTACGCATTCGGCGTGTATTCCTATGCCGTCTACGGGTCTAACACCGTGACGGTGGGAGATATCGCCACCCGGGGCAAGGTCGGTCGCGGCATCGATGCCACCAGCGTCTACGGCGACGTCACGATCACCGGCAACACGATCGCCACCAAGGGCGACTATTCCTATGGCGTTCTGGCGAAGACCGGCGGCGCGCGTTTCTCTGCCGGCGAAACGCTTGCCGTCGATGTGGGCGAGGTTACGACCGAGGGCTTCGGTTCGGACGGTGTCCGGGCACTGAGCCTGGGCCGTCAGATGGACACCGTGATCAATGCAGGGTCGGTGAAGACCTCGGGCGACTACGCCTATGGCATCAATGCCTATACCAACGGCGTGGGCAACGCGATTTCCATCACTGCGGGCACCATCGAGACATCGGGCAAGGAGGCACTCGGGATCCAGGCGGTCAACCTGGCGGTGGCCGGGGACATCTCGATCGACGTCGGCAGCATCACCAACCATGGCGATGTCAGCGCGGCGATCTTTGCCTATTCCTATGACGGCAAGGTCTCGATCGACGCGGGCACCGTCACCGGCGGCGCGATCAGCGTATCGGCGCGCTATGGCGACGTGGACGTGAAGGCGGGCACCGTCACTTCCGACCATTACAACAGCACCGGCATCGCCGTCAGCGGCCAGAACATCTCGGTCAAGGTCGACAAGGTCGAGGAGACCGGGACACTCGGCGTCGGCATCCTGGCGCTCGGCGCAAAGACGGTCCGTGTCGATGCGGGCGAGATCCTGACCGCTACCGAAGGCGGCTTCGGCGTCGTCGCAGAGGGCACCGACGTCACCGTGAACGTGGGCAAGGTCAAGACCACGGGGCCGATCGCCACCGGCATCTACGCCGCCGTCTTCGGCACCGGCAATAACGGCGACATCACCGTCACCGATGCCCTCTCGACCGCAGGTGACATCTCCGACGGCGTGTTCGCGATCTCCGGGGGGACCATCGGCATCCACAACCGGGGTACTCTGGAAACCTCGGGGCAGGATTCGCGCGGCATCGTCGGCTTCGGCATGCAGGGCGTGACGATCGACGGAACCGGCACGATCACCACCAGCGGGGAGCGCTCGCTGGGCGTGCTTGCGCAGGCGCTGGGCGGCACAGTCTCGGTCAGCCAGGCGGCGATCAGCACCAGCGGCCACAATGCCGCCGGCCTCTATGCGGGCGTCTATGGCGCGGGCCTCGACGGCCAGCCGCTCAGCGGCGACATCCGCATCGATGTGGGTTCGGTCTCGACCAGCGGCGACCTTTCCGACGGCATCGTCGCGGTGAACGCGGCGCAGGGCGGCGGGATCGACATCACGGCGGGCACGGTGACCACCACCGGAGCCGGATCGGCGGGTATCGTCGCGATCGGTTATTCCGGGGCGATCAGGATCACTGCGGGCGACGTGACCACGACCGGCGACTTCGTGCCGGGCCAGCCGATCGGCGACTATTATTACACCGCGCCGCATTTCAACCACGGCATCTACGCGGTCGGCGCCAGCGTCGACGTGACGGCGACCGGGGCGGTTTCCACCAGAGGAGACTTCGCGACCGGCATCTATGCCGCCGCCCTCGACGGCAAGGTCACCATCCACGCCCGGGATGTCGCCACGACCGGCGACAAGGCGGCTGCCGTGCGCGGCTATTCGGCGAGCGGGGGCGTGTCGGTCACGACGACCGGGACGATCTCGACCAGTGGCCGTAACGCCTACGGCGTACTGGCCTTCGGCGCGGGTCCGCTCGATGTGACCAACAGCGGTGATATCGCCACCTCTGGCCAGTTCGCCCACGGCATCTATGCGCTGGGCGGAACCGGGGCGGTCTCGACCGTATCGATCGCCAACTCCGGCAAGGTGGCGACGAGCGGGGAGGCCGCCAACGCGGTCCGCGCGATCAGCCATGGCGGCGACGTGGACGTGGTCTCCACCGGCACGGTCGAAGCCTCGGGCAAGTACGCCTCGGGCGTGCTCGCGGTCGTCGAAAGGCCCGGGCGCGGCGGCGACAAGGTCGCACTGGCCGAGGGCGAGGCCGAGGCGCTGCCGATGCTGACGGTGGACGTCGGCAAGGTCACCGTTTCGGGCGAGGGTTCGGCGGGCGTGGTCGCTCTCAGTTATCGCGGCGACGTGTCGGTCAAGGCGCAGGCGATCGACGCCTCGAAGGGCGGAGCCGGCCTCTCGACGATCTCTGCGGGCACCACCAGCATCGAGGTCGGCAACGTGTCTTCAGGCGGGCGCGGCATCCTGACGATCAGCGCCGGCGATGCCGAGGCCACCGTCACCGGGTCAGTGATCGCACCCAACCACGTCGCGATCGAGATGAACTCCTTCAGCGGCGACACCGTGCTCAACATCGGCAAGGGCGCGACGGTCATCGGCGGCGGCCAGCACAACCCGGCCGACGATCCTTATGTGGGCATCGGCAATGCGGTGATCCTGGGCTCCTACACCGGCGTGACGCTCAACAACGCGGGCACAATCCGCAACCTGGGCGACGGCTACACGGTCTACATGGCGGACCTCGGCATCGGCGACGAGCTGACCACCGTTTACGGCGCGGCCATCACCAACTCCGGCCTGATCGAGGGCAACGTGAAGATGACGGCGGTGGATGACACCTTCGTCAACAGCGGCCGCTTCGATGCGACGAAGGACAGCGACTTCGGTGCCGGACGGGACGTGTTCACCAACAGCGGCATCCTGGCGGTGTCGAGCGGTACATCCGCTGCGGCACGGGCGGCTGCCGCGCCGGTTTCGGCCACGTTCAAGGGGCTGGAGCGGTTCGAGAACAGCGGCCTCATCGACCTGCGCGGCGGAGCGGCGGGCGACACGCTGACGCTGACCGGCGACTATTTCGGTTCGGGTAATGCCCAGCTCGGGCTCGATCTCGGGAAGGGCGTTGCCGACAAGCTGGTGATTCAGGGAGCGGCGACCGGGTCCACCGGGATCGTGCTCAACCAGAGCGCATCCGATGCCACGCTGCTGACCAAACCGATCGAACTGGTGAAGGTCGGCGCGGGCAGTGCATCGACGGCGTTCCACATGGCGGCGCCGGACGTCGGGCTGGTGCACTATGCGCTCGCATACGAGGCAGGCAGCTTCGGCCTGACCGCGCAGGCCGGTGCGCCGGTCTATCGGCTCGCGCGGATCGGCGAAGGGGCGCAGGCGATCTGGGACCAGTCCGCGCAGGCATGGAGCAGCCACATGACGCAGCTGCGCGACGACGTGCAGCCCGCCGCCCGTCTGTGGGGCCAGGTCTACGGCGGCGTGAGCAACCGCGACGCCGCGCAGGCGATCGGCGGCACCGACTATGCCCTCGACTACCGCCAGGACTTCTACGGGTTCCAGGTGGGCATGGATATCGGCGGGTCGATGACCGATGCGGGCTCCGCCGTGTTCGGCGTGACGGCGGGCTACATCAGCTCGCGCCAGAATTTCGAGCGCGGCGGCGACCGGGCGGAGTTCGACACGGTCAACGTGGGTGCCTACGGCTCGGTCAGGCGCGGGGCGCTGTTCGTCAATGCGCTGGGCCAGTATGCACACCACGCGATCGACGCGCACGGCCGGGTTCTCGACTGGTCGGACAAGACCAGCGGCGACGGTTACGGCCTGCAGGGCGAGATCGGCGCGCGGCTGGGCTCCGACAAGGTGTTCGTCGAACCGTTGGCCTCGCTGGCGTGGCAGATGACGGATATCGCCGGGCTCAACCTGCTGGGTCAGTCGATCGACTTCGGCAAGCTCGACGGGCTGACCGGCAAGCTGGGCGCGCGGATCGGCGGCACGGCCAGGGTCTTCGGAACCGAGGCGGTGTTTTATGCCCGGGGAAGCTGGGTCCACCAGTTCGAGGGCAGGCCCGCCGCGACGCTGGTGAGCGGGGGCACCTCAGAAAGCATCGAGGGCCGCCGCATGGGCGACTACGGGCAGGCGGCGCTGGGCGTGACGATCCTCTCCGAAGGCCCGGTCAGCGGCTTCGTAGAGGGTAACGCCACCTTCGGGTCCAGCACCAGGGGCGGCGGCGGCCGCGCCGGCGTGCGCTTCCAGTTCTGATCCCGCTACCACGAGGGCCGGGCACGCACCCGGCCCTCGCCACAAGCAGAGAACACGACATGACCGACACCGGCTCTGATTCTGGCCCTGATTCTGGCCCCGCTTCTGATCTCGCCACCGCCGAGCGTCCGGCCTCCGCTTCCCCCCCGGAGGCGGAGGCCGGAATGGCTGCGATCCAAACCACCACCGGCCGCGCGTCCGCCCCGGGAACGGAAGCGGCTACGCTCGCACCCGGCGCCACCAACATCGCCGTCTCGCGCGGGTTCAACGCCTGGCTGCGCACGCACCGGGTGAGCCTGGCCTTCACCTCGTACCAGACCGGGCAACTGTTCCTCGTCGGTGCCCACGCCAATGGCACCGTCTCGTTCAACCAGCAGAGCTTCAGCCGCGCGATGGGCGTGTGCTGGCGGCCGGGGCGGCTCTACCTCGGCTCGCTGTCGCAGCTCTGGAGGCTGGAGAACATGCTGCGTCCCGGCGAACTGGGCAACAAGGCGTTCGATGCCGTGCTGGTCCCGCGCAATGCCCAGACCATCGGCGACGTCGATATCCATGAGGTCGGCGCGGACCGGGACGGCCGGGTGATCTTCGTCAACACCAAGTACAGCTGCCTCGCCACGCTGGACCTGACCCACAGCTTCAGGCCGATCTGGAAGCCGGCGTTCATCTCCAAGCTGGCGCCGGAGGACCGCTGCCACCTCAACGGTATGGCGATGGCGGACGGGGAAGTGCGCTACGTCACCGCCGTCAGCCGCTCCGATGTGCTCAGCGGGTGGCGCGAGCGGCGGCATGAGGGCGGGGTGCTGATCGACGTGCGCGACGACCGCATCGTCACCGACCAGCTTTCGATGCCGCATTCCCCGCGCGTGGTCGGCGAACAAGTCTACGTGCTCGACAGCGGACGGGGCCAGATCGTGCGGATCGACCCCGCGAGCGGCGAGAAGACCGACATCGCGTTCTGCCCCGGCTTCCTGCGCGGCATGGCCATCCACCATGGCCATGCCATAGTCACACTCTCGGAGCCGCGCGACGGCACTTTCAAGGGCCTGCTGCTCGATGGCGAACTGAAGAAGCGCGATGCCGAGGCGTGGTGCGGCCTCATGGTCGTGAACCTCGCGACCGGCCACATCGTCGAATGGGTGCGCCTCGAAGGCCACATCACCGAGTTGTTCGATGTCGCCGCCATGCCCGGCGTGGCCTGCCCCATGTCGGTCGGCCCGCAGACCGAGGAAATCCGGAGCACGATCACCTTCGATCAGCTTTGAACGACCCAGGGAGGGAGCAAAGGTCGCGGTGGTTGCCCCTGCCGCGGCCTTCGTCTCGGTTTATCGCGGACAGGCCGGAAAAGAAGACAGTCGGGATCTGGAAATCGAAGATCCGGTGAGCATCTGGAAAGCGGGCGGCCGCGCAATGGACCCGGAGGCCGCCAGATCGAATGTACCGGCCCGGATCGAATGCACCGGCATGGACAGCCAATGACGATTATGTCCTTCTTGGCGATCATGCGAAATCGCGGCATCGATGAAGGGCACTGGCTAATCGTTGGGAGAGGTCGATGGCTACAAGGACCGCGGAGCAATATCCGCCGGAACATTATTCCGGGTGGTTGTTCGGCGCCGACGACACGCCCATCGCGTTCGACAGCTTCAACGCGGAGATCGTCGTCGATTTCGATGGCGGATGGTCGGAACTTCGACGCTTGAAATGGTCGCGTACCTTGGATGCCACCTGGCATACCGATAGACGGTGCTATTTCCTCACGCTGATGCTCGATGGCCCGGTCGAGGTGGATCGCCGGAACGTCGCGCTCGCTCAGATGGCTCCCTATGGGGTCCGGCGGGTCCGGTTGGTCCCGCCGGACCAGACGATCCACTCGGTAAGCGTCGCGGACGGCGAGGCGCGCGCCATGCGCTGTTTCCTCGAGGCGGACCTCGTTGAATCCGTCTGCGCGAGGCCGCCCAGTTTTGAGGAACGGGCACATCTCGGCTCCATCGACCTGAGCGGCGGTCCGCTGGAATGGCTGCTGTTGCGTATGTACCGCGAGATGAGCAATGGAGAGATCGGGCTGCGGATCGCGCTGGAGGGCATCGCGCGTGAAATAGCGGTCGAGATCGCGCGCGCGATCGAGGGAAGGCGGGCTGGGACGCGCCGCCTTTCCGGGGGACTGGCGCCCTGGCGGATGCGCCTGGTGCTCGAACGGATCCATGCCGAAGGCCCGCTGCCGAATATCGTCGAACTCGCCGCGATATGCGGGTTGACGTCCCGCCATCTGGGCCGGGCTTTCCATCAGGAGACCGGTCGGACGCTGGGCAGGTTCATCGCCGCCGCCATGGCCGAGCGGGCCGGCAGGATGCTGGAGGCGGGGGTTCCGGTCGGCGCTGTCGGGGCGGCGCTGGGCTATTCGAGTTCGAGCAGCTTTGCGCATGCGTTTGCGCGGGAGACAGGCGTGTTGCCGTCGAGCATTCGCGACGGTCATCGGCACAGAGGGAGCCGAACATCTTAGCGAAGCGAAAGAAAATGTCCTCATTTCGATGATTGGGAACGCCTCGCGTTGAGGCGCCTGTGCGGCCTGCGTAGCTTTGCGGCAGTCGAGCAGGATGAGGAACTTGAATGGAACGCCAAACAGAGATGGATCTGACCGGCAAGGTTGCGATCATCACGGGTGCTAGCCGCGGGGTAGGGCGGCAGTCCGCACTGGACTTCGCGCGGCGGGGAGCCAGGGTGGTGCTGGCCGCGCGGACGGTCGATACCAGCGACACGCTGCCCGGCAGCCTTGGCGAGACCATGCAGGAAATAGAGGCCTTCGGCGGAGCGGCGCTGGCCGTACAGACCGATCTCGCCAGCGAAGCCGAGCTCAAGAAGCTGGTGGCGGCGGCGGTGGACCGCTTTGGCGGCGTGGACATATTGGTCAACAATGCCGCTGCCACCAACGGGCCGATCTGGAGCACCCGCTTCCTGGACCTGAGCCGCGAGGATTGGCTCTATCAGTTCGATGTCAACGTCCATGCGCCGTTCACGCTGATCCAATTGGTCGTCCCGATCATGGAAAAGCGCGGCGGTGGCCGGATCATCAATCTCTCCACCGGCAGCGGCGAAGTCTTCCGGATGCCGGAGGAGCCGCGCAAACTGGACGCTGTCGGCGAATTCAGCCTCGCCGTGCCCGGCTATTATTCGAGCAAGCGGGCGCTCGATCGGCTCGGGAACTGCCTTGCGCCCGAACTGGCGCAGAAAAATATCTTCATTATCGGCCTCCACCCAGGTCTTGTCGCGACCGAGCTGGTCGCCATCCGCGTGCGGGAAGCCGGATTGGACGACAGCGTGGCAGTGTCGATGACGGTTCCCGCCCGAATGATCGTCTATTTTTCCGCCTGCGAAAATCCGGCCGAATATACGGGCAGGTTGTTCTGGGCCGAGCGCGAACTGGCCGACATGGCTATTCCATTGGACGGTATCGCCCAGCCTTTCGTGAACACCGGATCGACACCGGCCGCTTAACAACCAATGTCAGTAGTGACAGAGTGTGCGGAATAGTACACTCCGATTGACGGCCATCGTTCGGTGTGTTGATCGTATTGTGGCGGAATGAACAAACGCTTACATATGAATAATGTCCTCGGTAACTAACTAAACATACAAAAATTTGTTTTTATTGATTTCTGATACGCACAGACCTGGCAGGCTGATTTGGGAGGATCGCCATGGGACAGTCGGTATCGCAGTGGCTCAAGATGGACCAGGCTGCGCTCGATGCGCTGTTTTCCGCGCACGAGGCGGGGCCGATTCCCGATGGCGAGGCCAGGGGGACGGCGATCATCGCGCCGGGCACCTCGGTTTCGGACGAGATCGCCAAGCTCATCAATATCTTTGCTTGGCAGGGCAAGGTCTTCGACGGCGAGCATGGTTTCCTGCGCAACACCATCCTGCCGTTCGGGCTCAAGGCGATCGTCGCCAAAGTCTACAAGGAGCCGAGCTGGCTGGACGGCAAGGAGTGCATCGTGCTCGACTATTCCGACACCTCGCTGCTGGCATCGCACGTGCGCGACGAGATCCGGATGATCGAGCCGGGGCTCTATCTGGGCAAGGTCTACTGGGACAAGACGCGGCTGATCGACTTCGCGCTCGAGTTCGGCGGCTGATCGGGCCGCCGTGATCCGGCAGGGACACATCTTCATCGCCTCGCCCCTCCGCTTCGGCGTACGCGTCGAACTGGAGCGGACGCTGGCGTCGATGACCTCGTCTCCCGGCCAGGCAGAGCCCGAGAACTGGCTGGTGCCGTTCGGGCGGCTCAAGCGCATCCATGTCGCGCGGTTCGTCGTGCTCGACGATCCCTCGCTGCGGGACCGCATCGCGCTGGCCGAGAGCCTGCCGGTGACCGAGCCGGTGCGATTGGCGTTCATCGCCGACTACGATGGCGGGGATGCGGAGTTCCTCGAGGCGCTGGCGGTGGTGGCGGGGCCGGGGCTGCGCAAGATATTCGGGTTCTGCATCGACTTCGAACCGCGCACCGACCTCATCGCGTGGATGCGCGCCCATCGCTGCCGGACGGCGGCCAATTACATCAACTGGCGCGGGCGGGGCACCCGCCAGATTGCCGAGGAGGCGGCGCTGCATCGCGCGCTGCGCGCGGCGCGGC
>NZ_ALVC01000056.1:0-10170 GCF_000293195.2 Sphingomonas sp. LH128 | reverse complement strand
CGGCGCACGAACGGCTTGTCGACGCCGGTGTGGCTCAGAAAAATCCCGTGATATTTCTCGTGCGCCGGATCGGCCTTTTCAAGCGCTAGGCCATCCCGCACCAGTTGGTTCTCGGCTTCTGCCGACGTCGGCGGCGTCAGCAGCCATCCGACCGTCGTTCCCCGCACGACATGGCCGCCAAGGCTATAGCCCTCCGGCGTCGATGCGATCGAGGTCATGCCCTCGGCCGGGTCGGATAGACACAAGCTCCAGCCTGTCTTCGACAGAACATCGAAATAGCGCACGAACGGGCTGTCGTGATCGATCGTGCCCATCCGCCGGCCTTTCTTCACCAGCAGGGCCGAACGCTTCACCAGCCCGGCAACCTTCGGCGCCGCGTAACCCAGATGGGTTTCGCGATAGCCGAAGAAATTCATCCGCTTCGGCTCCGACAGGCACCAGACCACGGTAGCGCCGGCCGCGATCGCCGCCTCCATCTCCTTTTCCCGGTCCTCGGCGTCGAACGCAGCGTCGATATCGTAACTGTCGTTCTGGCGCTTGAGCTTTCCCAGTTCGTTGGGCTCGTTCGAGAACTCCCCCTCGGCACCGAACAGGAAATGAGAATAGCTCTGCGGATTGATGATGATCGTGTCGTACTCGTAGAGCGGAAACGCCGCGCGCGCCTTATCTACCCCAGCCTGGCACAGTCCGAGATTTTCAATCTCGACACCTTCGATTTTCTCGCCGGTATATGTGACCCCGACCGTCAGCACGCGCTTCATCAACTCTCACCCTTCCTTGTCTTCTGTCGTCTCGCCGATGGTGCGCCCGCCCTACAGTCTCACTCCAAGACCGGGACCGGCCGCACGTCCCTGACCTCGCCGCGGCTTCCGACCAGGGCGATCTCGATGCCGGCGAGCGCGCAGCGCGGCGCTAGTCGTTCCGCCAGACGCAAGGTGCTTTCCGTGAAAGGCACGACAGCAATCTGCCGCCCTTGCGATGGCGTTGCCATCAGCATGCCGACCGTCTCGCACAGACCTTTGTAGAGCCGGGACATCTGACCCGGATGCCTTGTGTTGATGATCCCGCCTTTGCACTCGGCCGAGATGACGTGGCTGCCGACCTCCGCGACCACATCACCCAGCCCCGACTTTGGATTGACGGTGATCTTCTGGCCCGCAGCGTTCCGGTATGTGCCGCCATAGCTGGTGGTGCCGACACTGGAGACCTTGATGAAGTCGCGTCGAAGCAGCCAGGCCGCGAAGTCGAACTGCTTGCCGTGCTCTCCATCGGGGTGAACACGGACGTGTCGGGTATCCTGCGTCCGCAACAGGTGCATGGCATAGGCGACCATCACCGCGCCCTCGTAGAGATGGTGTTCGTGTTCGCCGTCGGATTTTCCGACCCGGTTTGGCGGCGGCGACAGCGCCGTAACGAGATCCTCGAAATCCATGACAATCCTCCCCGGCCGTTAGTGTAGCTGATGGGCCGAGAGTAATCGTCCTTCATCGCGGAATGGCTCGGCCCCTGATAGCAGATTGATCCCCCGTTCGTCCGCACTCTTTCTTCGCGCAGAACATCGGAATTCTTGGGAGCGCTAGGAGGGGGAGCCTCCGCCTGGGGTCGCGCCTATGGTTTCGGCCGACGCCTTCCGAAGGGAGACCGCCATGCTGTGCTAAATCCCATCAACTGGTGAAGCTGATCGCCCAGCGCTCAAAGGCTTCAGACGCGGTCAACCGCACCATAGCCACGGTCAATCAGTCCCTCGAAGGCCAGGTACTCAGGGCCTGCTTGCCTACAGCCATCAGCACCTCTCTCGGAAAACCAGCTTTGGCCTGCACCGCCATCCCATGCGCAACCGCCAACAGGTAGGCGGCGAGCACCGCGGCGTCCGCATCTGCTGGCAGATCCCCATCGTGCTTCGCTCTTTCGAAGCGATGTCGCAGCGAGGCTTCGCCCTGCGCGCGCCATTCGATCAACGCCAGCCGCGCGCACTCCGCGTCATCCGATGCGGCAAGGGCGCCGTTTATACCGAGACATCCGGTACGATCCGGAAAGCGCGTGCTGAGATCGGCCGCTCCCGCCAGGAAGCTCGCCGCAACCTCTCGCGATGTCTTTAGATCCAACGCTTCCGACACATAATTGGCGTAGTGCTCGCTGTACCGCCCGAGCGCTCGGAGGAAGAGTGCCTCCTTATTGCCGAAAGCGGAATAGAGCGCTGGTCGCTCGACCCCGGTCGCCGCCACCAAGTCCGCGTAGGACGTGCCTTCGTATCCCTTGCGCCAGAAAATGCTGAGCGCGGCTTCGAGCGCCTTCTCCACGTCAAACGTTCGAGCGCGTCCCATCGCTTCTTCCAATCGTTTTCATAATGATCGTTACCAATTCGCTTGACTGACCAAAGCTCATATCATAATGCTCGTTACATAACGATCATTACATCTAATGAGAGAAGGAATCAAGATGGCGAACAAGCCGAACCGCCGGTACATTCTGGCCGCGCGCCCGGAAGGCCGTGCCAAGCTCAGCGATTTCAAGCTCGTGGAGAGCGCAGTTCCATCGCTGAAAGACGGCGAGGTCCTGTTTCGGAACACACTTCTCTCGATCGATCCCTATCAGCGTAACCTGATGGGCAACGGCTCATCCGAATGGCCTGCGATCAACATCGGCGACCCCATGGGTGGGCCGACGGTGGCGGTGGTCGAGGAAAGCAGGAACCCCGATTTTGCCATCGGCGATCATGTTCAGACTTGGTCGGGCTGGCAGGATTATGCGGTTTCGGACGGGTCCGACCTCCGCAAGCTGGACGCCGAAGTGGCTCCGCTCTCGACCGCGCTCGGCCCGTTGGGTCTGACCGGGTTCAGCGCTTGGTACGGCATGACCAAGGTTCATGACTTCAAGCCGGGCGGCACCTTGGTCGTAACCGGCGCCGCTGGCTCAGTTGGATCAGCGGCGGCTCAGCTCGGGAAGCTGCGCGGGCTTCGCGTCGTCGGTGTCGCGGGCGGGGCCGCGAAAGTTGCTTATCTTAAGGATGATCTCGGCCTGGACGAGGCCATCGACTACAAGGCCGACGACTTCAAGAAGCAGATCAAGCGCGCGCTGCCCGACGGCATCGATTCGTTCTTCGAGAATGTCGGCGGCCCGATCTTCCCCGTGCTGATGGAATATTTCAACACGAACGCGAAGATGACCATCTGCGGCACGATCGCAGACTACAGCGACACCGAGCTGCCGAAGGGGACGGACCACCTGCCGAGGTTGATCACCCTGATCCACTACAGGTTCGTCAGCATCAAGGCGTTTGCGACGCCCTACGTCACGGACACCTTCCCTGAATTCCTGGCCGAGATGACCCCCTTGGTCGCGAGCGGCAAGATCAAGTACGGCGAGGAGTTCGTCGACGGTTTCGAAAAGCTCCCCGAAACGCTCCTGACGCTCTTCGACGGCAGTCATAGCGGCAAGAAGCTGATCGTCAGGAACGACTGAGTCCGCGACGTTGGATGCCCCGCGCCGAAGAGCGTTTCCGATTGGCTCGGCCCCTCTTCGGCGATCGGGATGACCTGCGCGAAATGGTTTTTTGAGCGCGGTGCGCACGGGAGGGGCGGGTTGGGACGCGATGAGCGTCCAACCGACTTCACACCATTGAAAGGACCGGCAATGAGCATCGGAGAAAACAAGCGCATCGTCCGAGAGTTCATGACCCTTTTCGAGCGCTCGGCCTTCGCCGAACTGCTCGACATGATGGCCGAAGAGGCGACGTGGACGATCGCCGGCAAGCCGCACCTGTTCGCCGGTGCCGGCGTCAAGACGAAGGGACAGATGGGAAGTATCTGGGAGGGTCTCTACGAAACGCTCGACGGCGGGCTTGAAATGAAGGTCATCGGCATGGTCGCCGAGGATGACCGGGTCGCGGCTGAGGTGCGGTCCCACGCAACCACCAAGTCCGGCAAAATCTACGATAACGACTACCACTTTCTGATTGTCGTCCGCGACGGAAAGATTGCTCAAATTAAAGAATACACCGACCTCATGCACGCAGCGGAAGTCTTCGGCTGACCGCCTCATGGCGGCTCAGAGGACGACTGCAGGAGCGACGTCGTCCCGAGCGCTTTTGCGAAGCCCAGCCTTCGCCTGACACCCCATCAGTCTTCACAACCAAATGACACGGAAGGAATTTGAGATGAGTGAGCTTGCCGTGTCAAATCGCGTTGAAGGCTAGCCCCCTTATCGCGTTGAAGTTCAGCCCCCTTGGGACCTGCGCCGACGTGCCGAGGTCGCCCCGGCTGAGCTGGTCGGGGTTGCTCGGCCGGGGCGATTTCGGCGTTCAGTGCGCGACGGAGGATGACGTGGTCAGGCGCGGTTTTTGAAGCGCCAGCTCTCGTTGCCGGTCTCGATGATATCGCAATGATGCGTGAGCCGATCGAGCATCGCGGTCGTCATTTTGGCGTCGGTGAACACCTGGGGCCAATCGGCAAAGGCGAGATTGGTTGTGATGATGACCGAGGTGTTCTCATAGAGCTTGCTGATCAGGTGGAAGAGCAACTGGGCGCCGGCCTGGCTGAACGGCAGGTAGCCCAGTTCGTCGATGACGATGAGATCGTGGCGCAGCAAGGTCTCGACGATGCGCCCGCTCTTGCCAGCGGCCTTCTCCTGTTCGAGCTGATTGACCAGATCGACCAGATTGAAGAAGCGGCCGCGGGCCCGCGCCCGGATGACGGCGGCCGCGATCGCGATGGCAAGATGGGTCTTTCCGGTACCGGTGCCGCCGATCAGGATCAGATTGCGCTTGGCGTCGATGAAGTCGCCGGTGGCGAGTTCGCGGATCTGGCCTTCATCGACGGGCGTGTTCTCGAAGACGAAGGCGTCGATATCCTTCAGCATCGGGAATCTGGCGCCGCTGATGCGATAGTTGATCGAGCGGGACTGGCGATGGGTCAGCTCCGCGCGGACCAAGCTCGCCAAGAGGGGATAGATCTCCTCACGCCGACTCAGGCCCTTGCCGGCGATCTCGTCGAAGCTGGCGCGCATGCCATAGAGCTTGAGGCTGGTCATCGCCTCGATCAGTTGGTGCCGTTCCATCAGGCAGCTTCCCTTCTCCTACGCAGGTTGTCGTATCGGGCGCAGTCGGCGACTGGCTCGGTCTTGAGCTTGAGAGCGTCGGGCGTGGTGATGCTCTGGGGCACCGGCGGCTGACGACGTCGCGCCAGGATCGCCATGACGACGTCGCCGCTGGCGATGCCGGCCGCGAGCGCCTCGGCGCAGGCCTCCGCCACCGCGGCAATGCCGTCTTCGGGGACGCGGCCGAGGATCTTCACGAACTGGCGGTCACCATCGGCATGACGCCGCAGCTTCTCGCGCACCGCGGTGAGCGGCGCCGGCAAATCCCAGTCCTTGAACGGGGCGCCGTTGCGCAGGGCGCCGGGCTTGCGCATCAGCACCGGCAGATAGTGCCAGGGGTCGTAGACGACCTGGTCGCGCTTGAAGCTGCGCGGGTGATCGGCGACCGTCTCACCGTCGAGCAGCACGACGATCCGATCTGCATAGGTGCGTACCAGCACGGCGCGGCCAGCGGCTCGGGCATCGACGCTGTACTTGTTGCGGTCATGCGTGATCAGGCAGGTCGTGGTCGCCCGCATCGGCTTCTCGGCGAAGCCGGCGAAGGGCCCTAGATACGGCATCAGCCGCGCCTTCTCCTCCTCGAAGACCTCGATGACAAACCGGTCGCGGAACTCAGGGTGCTTCGCCCGCCGGGCATAGGCCATGCACTGATCGGCAAGCCAGGCGTTCAGCTCATCGAGTGTCTTCACCTTCGGCCGTGGCCGGAACAGCAGGTCGCGGATGGTGCCAACCTGGTTCTCGACCTGGCCCTTCTCCCAGCCGGCCGCCGGCGTGCAGGCCACCGGCTCGACGAGATGATGCGAGCACATCTGCAGAAAGCGCCGATTGTACTCCCGGGCGCGCCCGACGAAGACCGTCTCCACCGCCGTCTTCATGTTGTCATAGATGCCGCGCCGGCAGACCCCGCCATAGAAGGCGAAAGCCTTGTCGTGTGCATCGAAGACCATCTCCTGCGTCTCGCGGAAATAGGCGCGCACGATCGGCATGCGGCTATAGGAAAGCCGCATCTGCGCGACCTTCACCACGACGGGCAGGCCGTGAAGCTCGATCGCCTCGTGGCTCCAGTCGAACTGATAGGCTTCGCCAGGATCAAATCGCAGCGGGATGAAAGCCTGCGCCGGCAGCCGGGCGCGATCGGCACGCCAGGCCTTTACAAACCGATGGACGCTGTCATGCGCTCCGTCATATCCGCGCCCGCGCAGTTCCTCGAAAAGCCGGATCGTCGAGCGGCGCTCACGCCGGGGCAGCCGATCTTCGGCCTCGAGGATGCCAGTCAGCGCCTCCACCCAGGCTCCGAGCTTCCGCTGCGGCTGGACCTCGCGCTTGTAGGCAAACTCGGTCGCACCGGAGCGAAGCACTTTGCGAACCGTGTCGCGCGCAATGCCCAGTTCGCGCGCGATCCGCTTGATCCCCTTGCCGTTCCAGTGATGCTCGAACCGGATCCGCGCGATCGTCTCCACACCCGTCATCCCCGGACCCTTCCGAAAAACCGGAAGGATCAGCCAGAGCCAATAACAGGGGGGCTAACCTTCAACGCGATAAGCGCCCCTCACAGGGGCAACATTGCAGGCGATCTCACAGCGGGTCGGATCCGCCTGGCGTGGCCTATCTCTATGCTCCCGACCGCAAGGCCGAGCAGCCGATCCGGCATCTTCAGGGCTTCGTGGGCACGCTCCAGGTCGATGGCTACGCAGGCTACAAGATCCTGGCCGAGCGCAACGCGGTGAGCCTGGCGTTCTGCTGGAGCCACGTCCGGCGCAAGTTCTACGAACTCGCTCAATCCGGCCCGGCGCCGATCGCCACGGAAGCGCTCGTGCGCATCGCGGCTCTCTACCAGGTCGAGGCCAACACCCGCGGCTGCTCGGACGAGGAACGTCGCGCTGCCCGGCAGGCCAGGAGCCGCCCCATCGTCGCGGCGCTGGAGCCATGGCTCAAGGAGAAGCTCGGCCTCGTCAGCCAGAAGAGCAAGCTCGCCGAGGCCATCCGCTACGCCCTCTCGCGCTGGCAGGGCCTCTCCCGCTTCCTCGACGACGGCCGCGTCGAGATCGACTCCAACATCGTCGAGCGCGCCATCCGGCCGATCGCGCTCAATCGCAAGAACGCGCTCTTCGCCGGCTCAGACGGTGGCGGCGAGCACTGGGCTGTCATCGCCTCGCTGGTGGAGACCTGCAAGCTCAACGCCATCGACCCGCAAGCCTATCTCGGCGACGTCATCGCCCGCATCGTCGCCGGTCATCCTCAGAGCCAGATCGACGACCTGCTGCCCTGGGCCTACGCGCCCCAGCCGCTCAAGGCCGTGGCCTGAAAACAGCGGTTACGCCGCAACTGCGGGCCGATGACTTTGACCTGCCCCGTTGAAGTACCGTCCTGCCCAACTACCGTTCGCAGATTTGTCAAATCTAGAGTCAATCAACTGCTTGTTCAGATGGTGGGGAAAGCCTTCCCCTGCGGTCGAGCCCTCTGGTCTCGGCCGACCCCTTCTGCGGGGAGACCCCCCAGGCTGTGCAGAAACTCTCCCTGATGTCGCTGGGCTTGGATCTCGCCGGCTAGCGTTGGCGTGGCGCGACACAATTCAGCATCGTGCTACCTCGGGTTTGACAGAGTGAGCCCGATAGCTTTCGAAACCGCCTTACATCAACAGGCTAAGCGCAGCTCCACCCACGGCCGCCAGCAACACGACGACCCATGGCGGAGCTTTCCAGGCCATCAGCGCCACGAAACAAATCAAGGCCAGTGCGAAATCCGGCATGCCTCCGATCGCGCTGGTGAAGACAGGCGAATAAAGCGCAGCGCCGAGGATTCCGACGACTGCGGCATTGGCGCCCTGCATGGCCGACTGCGCCCACGTCTTACGGCGCAGTTGATCCCAGAAGGGCAACGCCCCGATCAGGATCAGGAAGCCCGGCAGGAAAAGTGCGACAAGAGCGATCGTCGCGCCGGCCACGCCGTTCGGCGCCGGTCCCATGACCGCTCCGAGCCAGGCGGCAAAGGTAAAGAGCGGTCCGGGGACCGCCTGCGCTGCGCCATAACCCGCAAGGAAGGCATCATCGGACACCCATCCTGGCGTGACCGTTTCAGCCTGTAACAGCGGCAACACGACATGTCCGCCACCAAAGACAAGCGAGCCGGCACGAAAGAAGCTGTCCGCCAGCGCCCATCCTTGCGCTTGCCCCGCTAGGACCGGCAGGCCAATCAGTAGGGCGACGAACAGCGCGAAGGCCATCAGTCCGGCTTTGCGTGAAACCGGCACAGGCAGATGCTCGCCAATCGTGACCTGTCCTTTGCCAAGAGCCAGCCCGGCAAGTGCGCCCAGCAGTATGGCCGCCATCATCCCGATCGCTCCCGGCGCCCAGGCAAGCAGAAGCACGGCCACGACCGCGATCGTGGCGCGCTCCTTATCGGGGCACAGGTTTTTTGCCATGCCCCACACGGCTTGCGCCACGATGGCGACGGCGACGATCTTGAGACCATGTAGGACGCCAAGCGCTAACGGGCTTTCCAGCCGCGTAGCCGTCATGGCAAGCGCAAGAAGGATCATGGCCGATGGCAGGGTGAAGGCGAGGAAAGCTGCGAACGCGCCGAGCCATCCCGCCCGCGTCAGACCAAGAGCAAAGCCGACCTGGCTGGAAGCCGGACCGGGCAGGAACTGGCACAGTGCCACCAAATCGGTATATGCGCTTTCGCTCAGCCATTTTCGCCGCGTCACCAGCTCGTCCCGGAAATAGCCCAGATGTGCGATCGGTCCACCGAAGGAGGTGAGCCCCAGCTTCAGGAATGCGCGGAATACCTCGGAGACGCTTCCTTGCGACTGTTGCGGGCTATGATCCATTCAAGGGACCTCGTTGGTTGGGGCATTCTTGCGAGCGATGACGTGCGATCGGCGCGGGATAGATTCTCAGGTTGCAGCCGTCAGATTGACCCGCTGCATCAGGGCCTCGCCGCTCTCCTTGCGCTCGGAATAGCGGTCGGTCAGGTAGGGTGAGACGTCGCGCGTCAGAAGCGTAAACTTCATCAGTTCCTCCATTACGTCGACCACTCGATCATAATAGGAGGACGGTTTCATCCGGCCCGCATCGTCGAACTCCTGAAAGGCCTTGGCGACGGAGGACTGGTTGGGGATCGTCACCATGCGCATCCAGCGGCCGAGCACACGCATCTGGTTGACGGCGTTGAAGCTCTGCGAGCCGCCGGAGACCTGCATCACCGCGAGTGTCCGGCCCTGCGTTGGCCTTACCGCGCCGACCGAAAGGGGAATCCAGTCGATCTGCGCCTTCATCACCGCGCTCATTGCGCCGTGCCGCTCCGGGCTGGTCCAGACCTGGCCTTCCGACCAGAGCGAGAGCTCTCGCAGTTCCTGCACTTTCGGATGCCTGACCTCGGCGCCGTCCGGCAATGGCAGGCCATGCGGATCGAAGACGCGTGTTTCCGCGCCAAAGTGTTTCAGCAGGCGCTCGGCCTCGAATGTCAGGAAACGGCTGTAGGATCGCTCGCGGAGCGAGCCATAAAGCAGCAGGATACGCGGCGGATGGGTAGAAGGGTCGGTTACGCGCAGCCGACCAAGGCTGGGAGTATCAACGCAGCCGGCATCAAGATTGGGAAGATCGTCCGGCATCAACGCTGCTCTTTCGCGAGTTCGGACACCTTGCCGCCACGCTCATACCAGCCTTTGGAGCGGTTCACGATCCAGACGACCGAGAGCATCACCGGCACTTCAATCAGCACCCCGACAACGGTGGCGAGCGCCGCACCCGAGTGAAAACCGAACAGGCTGATGGCGGCGGCAACCGCCAGTTCGAAGAAATTTGACGCGCCGATCAGCGCCGAGGGACCGGCAACGCAATGTTGTTCGCCGGCAAGCCGGTTGAGCAGATAGGCAAGGCCGGAGTTGAAATAGACCTGAATCAGGATCGGCACTGCCAGCAGGCCGATGATGGCCGGCTGCGCGATGATCTGCTCGCCCTGAAATCCGAACAGCAAAACAAGCGTCGCCAGCAAAGCGACGAGAGAAGCCGGGCCGAGCTTTGCAAGCAGCCGGTCAAGCGCTGCCTGCCCGCCACTTGTCAGCATCCGGCGACG
>NZ_ALVC01000055.1:0-4111 GCF_000293195.2 Sphingomonas sp. LH128 | reverse complement strand
TGCCGGGCAGGAAGGTCTCTTCGACCATGCGGAGCTTCTCTTCCGGGGTCCAGCGCCTACGGCGCTGAACCCCTCCGAGAACCTCCGCATGCACATAGCTACTGGGATTACTGTCGGTCATATGCCTCACTCTTACATAAGTGTGAGGAACTGTCCGGTCATTTTGGGGGCTGCTTCAATAGCCGCCCAGAACGAACTTCACCTGGCCATCCATCAGGCTTCCGGTAAACTGCAGTTCCTGCGAGGCCTGCCACACATCGATATCGCTTGCGATCCGCAGGATCGTATGCGGAGTGCCGTCGAAATCGTATTCCATGTGCGAACTCTGGTCGCGGTAGGCCGAAATCGACTTCAGGCTGAAATCGCCGAAATCGTAATCGAGGGTGAGGTTCGTGCCCCATAGATCGAAGTCCGACCGGTTGACGCCGCCAGCCCAGGTGGTGTCGATGTCGCCAGTGATCCAGCGGGTGCTGGCGCAGGCCGGGTTGCCGGTCGGCGCAAGGGTACCCGGAACGCCAAACCCGCCCCAAGGTGCTCCACAGCTGCCATCGGTGACGCGGATCTTGTTCCAGAAATACATCGAGCTGGGCGCAGCGATCTGGCGGTTGGGGCCGCCGGGTGTCGTCGCGCTGTTCGGGATATCGACGAAGCGCAGCGGCACGTTCTGGTCCTGCAGTTCGAGCAGCGAAATGGCCGTCTGCTCTTCGCGGCGGATGTTGATATCCCCGCTGAGGCTGACGGTCAGCTTATCGGTCGGCTCCCACTTGAACGCAATGCGTCCGCCGAAGCTGTCCTTGTTGCCCTGGCGGCCGCCGTCGAACAAACGCTTCTGGTAGCCGTCGCGGGTTTCATAGGAAGCAACCGCGCGCATTGCGAGATTGTCGCTCAGCGGCACGTTGATCATGCCCTTGAAATCGGCGCGGTTGAACCGGCCGGTCGCCGCTTCGAGCTTCAGGTCAAATTCGTGTTGCGGCTGGACGGAATTGACGACGATCGCGCCGCCGATGGTGTTCTTGCCGAACAACGTGCCCTGCGGCCCGCGCAGGATCTGCACATCAGCGATGTCGGTCATGTCGAGCAGCGCACCGACCGAGCGGGCGACATAGACGCCATCGACATAGATGCCCACGCCGGTATCCACGGTAATGTTGAAGTCGGTCTGACCGACGCCGCGGATGAACGCGGTGATCGTGGCGCTGGAACCGGAGATGTTGGCAACCGGCGACATGTTCACGTTGGGCGCGAACTTGGCCACCTGGGCGACGTTGTTGACTTCGCGCGCTTCGAGCATCTCGGCATTCATAGCGGTGATCGCGACCGGCGTTTCCTGCAGGTTCTCAGACCGCTTGCGCGCAGTCACGATGATTTCACCTAGACCGCCGGCCCGTTGCTCCTCGGCCTGAGGCTCGCTTGCTGCTGCATCCTGCGCATGCGCCGTCATCGGCACAAGCCCGGTAGATACTACGATCGCCGAGGCGCTGGCGCGCAGGACGGCTTTCCTGAAATACATCAATCGGTTTGTCATTTGGCATTCTCCCTCGTGTTTTATCATTACTATTTATAAAGGTGGATAGACTAAACGTAGATGTTGAGGTTCTTGCTCAACATTACATTGTGCTTGAGGATCGCTCGGCGTTTGACCAGTTGAAAGCTGTTGCCGACCTGACGCCAGATATCGATACGGTTGCCGATTAGCGAATCCTCGTCGCGTTCGTTGCGATTGCGATAAGCATAGAAGTTCGAATAGACTCGGAACTCGTCGGCCTTTTCGGTAAGCTCCACCTCGACGTTGGTGATGATATGGGTGTAGCGCGTCGCCGGATCCTCCGACCAGGCCGTTCCGGTCTCGAGCCGAGAAAGCCGCTTGAGGATTTCGGGCTTGCTGTCGTTGTAATAGGCCATCCGGGTCAGGTCGGTCACCTGCTCGGTCTTGTCGCGGCGATAGCGGGTTTCGATCCCCGGCATGTGGTAATGCAGGTCTTCCGCCAGCATGCTGGCCCAGGCCTTGTAGTGTTCATCGTCGAGCAGCCGTGCTTCGCGATACAGCGTCTGGGTCAGCGCGTGGGTCAGTTCGAGCGATGCGGTAGTCCCTTCACATGTGCGCTCGAGGGTTGCGGTGTCGGTCATAGCTGTAGTTCCTCTCAGAGCGCGAACAGGCCAGGAAGATCGCGGGTTTCGCCCACATTGCCCAGCTGCGGTTCGGGCCGTGCCGGCATCTTGCCGAATTCGTCATGGGTCATCATGTCGAGCCAGCGCTGATAGAAGCCGCGCTGGTTGGCGTCGTTGTACTGGCCGCGATAGACGATGCCCGGCAGGGTATCGTGTTCGATCTGGCGGCCGATCCCGCAGCGATAGTGCAGGCGCTCGTGCCGGGTGACGACGCCGCGGTTGACGGTGGTGCAGTTTTCCCAGTTTTCGCCGTCATCCATCTCGAAGGTGCCACCGGGGCCAAAGGTCTGCATCACGCCTTTGGTCACTTCCTCCTTGATGTCGTCGGGCATGTTCTTGTTGACGATCACCCAGGTCTTCAATTCGAACTGCATTGGCCCCTTGGGTTGCCACTGGCGGAAGGTGGAAATGCCCGGCAGGAACGAGACGTTGGGGAAGATCGATGCCGAGGCGACCGAACCGAAGATCTTCGAGCGCATCTCGCCCAGGCGTTCTGCCATCTTCGGGCGGATCTTGTTGTAATAGTCCATCACCTTGGGGCGCCCGAGCAGGAAGAGGTCGCCCACGCCTTCGGTGCCGAATTCCCAGCCGTGGCCGTTCACGCTGGCGTGATAGGAATTATCCATGTCGATCGGCGGGAACGGCTGGCCGTTGTTCATCGACCGAGTGCCCGAATCATGCGTCCAGCCGGCGTGATAAGCGTCGCCGATGAAGTTCTCGACCCCGAACTTCCAGTTCGCGCTGATCACCGACTTGATGCAGCCGCCAATGAATTCGGTGCCGCCTTCCTCGTTGTCGAGGATCATGTCGAGATACCACCGGAAATCGCCTAGCCAGGCTTCCAGGCTCGGCGCATCGCTGTTGAAGGTGGCGAACACCAAGCCCTTGTAGTTGCCGACCTTGGCGACGTTCTTGAGGCCATGGTTCTTGAAGTCGATATCGCCCGCGTCGTAGCAATATTCCTCGTGCATGCCCTTGAGGTCGCCGGCGGTGTCAAACGCCCAGCCGTGGTAATTGCAGACGAACCGACGGGTGTTCCCGGCATCGGCGAAGCACACCTTATTGCCGCGGTGCGGGCAGGAATTGAGCATGACCCGGATCGAACCGTCGGGCTGGCGCGCGACGATCACCGCGTCTTCACCCATGTGGGTCGTCAGGAAGTCCCCGCTGTTTGGGATCTGGCTTTCGTGGGCAACGAACAGCCACGACCGCGCGAAGATGCGGTACAGCTCCTCCTCGTAGATGTCCGCATCCGAAAAGATCCGGCGGTCAAGCCAGCCTTCCTTGAGGTCCATGTAGCGTGAATAATCCGGTTCGCGACCGATCCGTTCGAAGCGCATGATTGTTCTCTCCCGTCAGGCTTGTTCAGAAAAAGGCGTTGAGGTTGCTGTCCGGCAGCACGGAATGGTCCAGCACGATTTCGCGCGCGGCCAGCAGCCAAGCGCTGCCTTCGCTGCGCCAGAGGTCAGTGCGTCCGGCGGTGAGCAGGCGGGTGGTGCCATCGATCCGATTGCGGTGCATCCCCAGCACCGAATGGACCCGCACCTCGTTATCGGCCCGGGTGGCCAGCACCTCGACGTTGGAGACAGCGCGGCGGATGTAGTTGGGCGGATCTTCGGCCCAGACGAAGCCGGATTTCAGGCGATCCACCCGCATTTTCAGCCTACCCAGATCCTCGTTGAAGATTACCCCTGGGCCAAGTGGAAAAGGCGGCGAACGGTCAGCGCGGAACCTTCGGCTCTTCAGTTCCAGGCGATAGCTGACGTCTTTGCCAAGCATGGCCAGCCAGCCGTCGAGATCTTCGTTGTCGAGCAGCCGGGCTTCGCGGTGGAGTGCCTGGGTAACTGCAACGATCACCTCGTCGGCCGTGAACAATGCGATGTTCGTTTCGGCGACGGGTAGATTGCGTCCGATGTGCCGTGAGGGGTTTATCGAACTGGTA
>NZ_ALVC01000054.1:0-18461 GCF_000293195.2 Sphingomonas sp. LH128 | reverse complement strand
AGCAGCGCGTTCTCGACGATATGGTGTCCGATGCGGACCACCGCGCGCAGGATGATCGCGAGCACCGCGACCTGCACGCCGAGAAGCGCGCCCGCCAAAGTCAGGTTTCCGGCGACCCAGGTGACGTAGGCCCATCCCGCGACCAGCATCAGCACCAGCCCCGGCAGCATGAAACCCAGCCCGGCCAGCAATCCGCCGATCCGCCCGCGCGCGATCATGCCGAGATGGACGCACAGTTCATGCGCCTCCGGCCCCGGCAGCACCTGCAGGACCGCGAGCAGGCGATTGAAGCGGCCCTTGTCGATCCAGCGCTCGTCCTCGACCAGCGCCTGACGCAGCATGGCGATCTGCGCCACCGGCCCGCCGAAGGCCAGCGCGCCGAACCGCAGGAACTTGAGGAACAGCGCAGGCAGCGAAAGGGGGGGCGGCGCGATAGTGATGGAGGCGGTGTCGGTCGTCATGCAAGTGCTCCGCAGGCCGCAGGTACGGCTGATGGAGCGGACTTGGACGTTGCCGTCTGAACGGGCGTCCGCGCGTGCCCGTTGGTGGGATTTCAGCGCAATGGCGGGGGGAAGTCAAGGCGTGAGGGCCCGCCCGTTGCGCTTTGCCCACCCCGCTGCGACTAACTTCGCCTTCGGCTCAGCAAGTCTCGCTGCCCCTCCCGCAAGCGGGCGGGGAAAACCTAGCCGGACGGGGTGGGCCGCTATCCCCTCACTCCACCGGTGCGAATTCCCCGCTGGTCTCGTCCAGCAGATGCAGCACTCCGTCGGAAATCGCGAAGAACGCGCCGCGCAGCGTCAGTTCACCCTTGCCGACCTTGCTCTGCACGCAGGGGAAAGTCATCAGGTTGTCGAGGCTGACCTTGACCGCCGCCTGCTCCATCGCGCGCTCGGCGGTGCGCCCTGTGGTGCCATGCTCGTGCGCGACCGGCACGCGGGCCTCGTCCAGCATCGAGATCCAGTCGGCCACGAAACCACCGTGTCCGATCTCCGCGTCCTTGAGGTCCTGCGTCAACGCCGCCTTGCAGCCGCCGCACAGGCCGTGGCCCATCACGACCACTTCCTTGACCTTGAGCACCTGCACCGCGAATTCCAGCGCGGCCGAGACGCCGTGGTGGCCGGGCGTCGTCTCGAACGGCGGCACCAGCGCGGCGACGTTGCGCACCACGAAGATCGTGCCGGGATCGACGTCGAAGATCTGGCTGGGGTCGACGCGGCTGTCGGAGCAGGCGATGACCATGACTTCGGGCGACTGGCCCTGGCCCAGTTCGTCCCAGCGCGCGCGGTTGGCGCTCCAGCCGGTGCCGCGGAAACGGCGATAACCCTCGATCAGATGGTTCAGCACGCGGTCGTTGGATTCGGGGCTCTGATTAGTCATGGGGGTGGGCTCCGTTGCTGTTTTTCGAACTGATGGTTCGCCATACGCCGGATATTCGGGCTGGCAAGGTTGCGTGCATATGACTATCTGGACGGCATGAACGATCTCTCCTCCGTACCGGTTCCGGAAGAAGCCCCCGCCCGTCAGCGCAAGCCCGACTGGATTCGCGTCAAGGCGCCGACCAGCAAGGGCTACGGCGAGACGCGCCAGCTGATGCGCGACCTCAAGCTCAACACCGTGTGCGAGGAAGCGGCCTGCCCGAACATCGGCGAGTGCTGGACGAAGAAGCACGCGACGGTGATGATTCTCGGCGACACCTGCACCCGCGCCTGCGCGTTCTGCAACGTCAAGACCGGCATGCCCGGCCGCGTCGATGCGGCGGAGCCGGACAACGTCGCCGAGATGGTGCTGAAGACCGGCCTCGAGCACATCGTCGTCACCTCTGTAGACCGTGACGATCTTCCGGACGGCGGTGCAAGCCAGTTCGTCAAGGTGATCCAGGCGGTCCGCGCGGCCTCGCCCGCGACCACGATCGAAATCCTGACGCCCGACTTCCGCAACAAGATGCAGCGCGCGGTCGAGTCGATCGTCCAGGCGCGCCCGGACGTCTACAACCACAACCTCGAGACGGTGCCCCGCCTCTACCCGACCATCCGCCCCGGCGCGCGCTACTACGCCTCGCTGCGGCTGCTGGAAGAGGTGAAGCGCCACGATCCGTCGATCTTCACCAAGTCGGGCGTGATGCTCGGGCTGGGTGAGGAGCGTCTGGAAATCCATCAGGTGATGGACGACATGCGCTGCGCCGACATCGACTTCCTGACTATGGGTCAGTACCTGCGCCCGACGCCCAAGCATGCCGAGGTGAAGGAATTCGTCACCCCGCAGGCGTTCAACGCCTACGGTGCGATCGCGCGGGCCAAGGGCTTCCTGCAGGTGGCGTCCTCGCCGCTGACGCGTTCGAGCTATCATGCCGGCGATGACTTCGCCCAGATGAAGGCCGCGCGCGACGCCAAGCTGGCCAAGATGCAGCCCGTGACGGCGACCTCCGGGGCCTGAACTCATGCCCGGCATTCATGAGACCAAGCGCCTGCCTTACAGCGCGGAGCAGATGTACGACCTCGTCGCCGACGTCGGCCGCTATCAGGAATTCCTGCCCTGGGTCGTCGCGACGCGGGTGAAGTCCGACGACGGCCGCGAGATGATCGCGGACATGCTGGTCGGCTTCAAGGCTCTGCGCGAAAAGTTCACCTCGCGCGTCGAGAAGGAGCGCCCGCGCGTCATCAAGGTCCACTACGTCGATGGCCCCATGCGCGATCTCGACAACGTCTGGACCTTCCATCCGGTCGACGAGACTTCGTGCGACCTTGAGTTCGACGTGAAGTTCACCTTCCGCAACCCGCTGTTCGAGAAACTGGCGGGGCAGTATTTCGACAAAGCGTTCCGCAAGATGGTCGCCGCCTTCGAAACCCGTGCGGCGGAACTCTACGGTGTCGCGCAGGCGGGGTGAACCGTCGGCATCCCGGACTTGTTTCGGGACCGCTGGCCGTGAACGACCCGGCTCTCGCTGAAGCGCCCTGACGCGAGTTTCAGCCTGAAGACCGCCGGTGCCGGATCAAGTCCGGGACGACGGGTGACTTACGGCAGCAGCAGTTCCAACGCCACGATCGCTGCCTGGTGGCGGATTTCCGCCCGGGTCGTGCCGTCCAACAGTTTCTGTTCGGCGTTGACCTCTTCCTCGCCGCGCCGGGCGCAGGCGAAGACCACGGTGCCGACCGGCTTCATCTCGCTGCCGCCATCCGGCCCGGCGATGCCGCTGATCGCGACCGCGACGTCCGCCCGGCTCTTGCCGATCGCGCCCTGAGCCATGGCCCAGGCCGTCGCGGGAGAGACCGCGCCGAACGAATCGATGATGTCGGAGTGGACCCCCAGCATCTCCATCTTGGCCTCGTTCGAATAGGTAACGAAACCGCGATCAAGCACCGCCGAGGAGCCCGGGATCTCGGTCAGCGCCGCGCAGACGAGGCCGCCGGTGCAGCTTTCGGCCACCGAAACCATGCGGCCGAGTGCCTTGTTCTCCTCGATCACCCTTTGGGCGAGCGCATAGAGGTCTTCCGGGAAGAAGGGATTCGCGGCCATCGTCAGTCCTTGCAAAGCGTCACTTTGCCGAGCTTGGGATCGGCGCTGCCGGCCACATCCATGCTCAGCGCGATCAGTCCGGCGGTGTTCTCGGGCGGGAGGGGCGAGAGCAGGTCGATCGCGAGGTCGAGCTGCTTGCAGGACTTGGGCGCGATCCGCTGCGAGACGAAGCCCTCCACGAAAACGTCGGCCATCTGGCGCAGCGTGTCGTCGGGAAGGCCGGTCATCATGTTCGCGGACCCGCCGCCGCCCTGCGTATTGAGGGCCTTCAACAACGCGGGCTTGGCCTTGGGCCAGTAGCGGTCCTTCTGCGCGGCGTAGCGGGCGGCGAGGCCCGGTCCCTTGGTGCGCAGGAACGCATCGGCCGGCAGAGAGGGGGCGCAGCGCTTCGCGGTGCCGTTGATCGCCTGCGGCAGGGAATAGGCGATCAGCGAGGTCGCCTCGGCCTTGCTGATGCACATCGGCTCGGCCGCCATCGCAGCGCAGGGCGTCATGGCAAGCGCCAGGGCAAGGGTTCGCGGGCCAAGGATTGAAGACAGTCCACGCATGCAGGAAGTTCCTTTGCGCCCCAACAGTTATACCAGACCCAGACTGACCACCGCCTGCGCCGCGATCCCCTCGCGCCGCCCGGTGAAGCCGAGCTTCTCGGTCGTCGTTGCCTTCACGCTGATCGCGGCGATGTCAACGCCGAGTATGTCCGCAAGCCGTTCGCGCATGGCCTCGCGATGCGGTCCGATCTTGGGCGCTTCGCAGATGATGGTGACGTCGGCGTTGGCGAGGGCGTAGCCCTCATCGGCCACCAGTTTGCCCGCGTGGGCGAGGAAGCGGTCCGAAGCGGCGCCTTTCCACTGAGGGTCGCTGGGCGGAAAGTGCTGGCCGATGTCCCCTGCGCCGATCGCGCCGAGCATCGCATCAACGAGCGCGTGGATCGCCACATCGGCGTCGCTGTGGCCAGAGAGCCCATGCGTGTGCGCGATCCGCACGCCGCAGAGCCACAGTTCCTCGCCTTCCTCAAGGCGATGGACGTCGTAACCACTGCCGACGCGCACCAGCGGCTTCGAAGCTCCGAAATCGGCGGCGTAGGTGAGTTTGTGCAAGGTTTCGTCCCCTTCGACGAGTGCCACGTCCATGCCCCATGCCTGCGCGACTTGCGCATCATCTCCGGCATTGGTGGGGCCGTCCCAGTCCCGGTGTGCGGCGAGCACTTCGGCGAAGTGGAAGGCCTGGGGCGTCTGGACCCGACGCAAGTCCTCGCGCCGGGCAGGGGCGCCCATGAGATCGCCCGCCGCATGAGTCAGGCTGTCGGCCACGGGCAGGACCGGTATCGCGCCTTTGTATGCGTCGAGAGCGATCAGCAGGCGTTCGATCACTTCGGCGGGCAGCAGCGGGCGGGCCGCGTCGTGGATCAGGACGCGGTCGGGCTCGGCGCCTGCAAGAACTTCCAGCCCGAGACGCACCGATTCCTGCCGCGTCGCGCCGCCCGTGGTGAACTGCACGCCCGCAATTCCCGCCAGTGCTTCACGGGCGACGGCTTGCGCGCCATCGGGAATGACCACTAGAATCGGCGCGCATCCCGCTGCCGCCAGCGCCTCGACCGAGTGTCGCACGACCGGCTTGCCGCGCCAGCGCGCGAACTGTTTCGGCACCGGCTGACCGGCGCGCAGGCCCTTGCCTGCGGCCACGACGAGCGCGGCAGTACGAATGCCAGTGCGATCACGGGGCGAATTCTGCGGCTCTGAGACGATTTGCGACATTGCCGATGCCGGTAATCGCTTGCCGCATTGAGGGCAATCCACTATGCGCTGCCTGTTTTTTAGGCAGCACTGCACGCATCATGACTCAATTGCCCAATCCTCCGGCACTCAAGCCAATCCAGGTCGGTCCGGTGACGATCGACTGCCCGGTCGTGCTCGCGCCGATGACGGGGGTTTCGGACCTGCCGTTCCGCCGGATGGTGCGCGCCTTCGGGTCGGGCCTCAACGTCACCGAGATGATCGCCAGCCCCGCTGCGATCCGTGAGACGCGCGTGTCGCTGCAGAAGGCGATGTGGGACAAGGTCGAGGACCCGGTCTCGATGCAGCTGGTCGGATGCGACCCCGAACAGATGGGCGAGGCCGCCAAGCTGGTCGAGGACCGCGGCGCCGCCATCATCGACATCAACATGGGCTGCCCGGTGCGCAAGGTCGTCAACGGTGACGCGGGCTCGGCGCTGATGCGGCAGGTGCCGCTGGCGACCAAGCTGATCGAGGCGACCGTCAAGGCGGTGAAGGTTCCGGTCACCGTCAAGATGCGTATGGGCTGGTGCCATGACAGCCTCAACGCCCCCGAACTCGCGCGGATCGCCGAGGATCTGGGCGCGAAGATGATCACCGTCCACGGCCGCACCCGCAACCAGATGTACAAGGGCGAGGCCGACTGGGCCTTCGTCCGCAAGGTCAAGGACGCGGTGTCGATCCCGGTCATCGTCAACGGCGACATCTGCACCGTGCACGATGCCGCGCAGGCGCTGGAACAGTCTGGCGCGGACGGTCTGATGATCGGGCGCGGTTCTTACGGACGTCCCTGGTTTCTCTCGCAAGTCATGCAATGGTGGCGCGGCGAGGCGGTCTCGGCCGATCCCGACATCGCCGGGCAGTACGACATCATCCGTCGCCATTACGAGGACATGCTCGACCACTACGGCGCGGACACCGGCGTCCGGATGGCTCGCAAGCACCTTGGCTGGTACATCAAGGGCGTGCGCGGCTCGGCCGAGTTCAGGAACAAACTGAACTTCATCGCCGATCCTGCTGAAGTCCTTCGTGAAATCGATGAGTTCTATGCTCCCTACCGCGGCACCGACGACAGTCAGCTCCGCGCCGCATGAGCCTGGACACCCGGACCGATCTGCCTGACGCGCAGCGGCTGCTGGCGAGCCTGCCGCATGCCGTGCTGCTGCTGGAGAACGGACGGACGATCGCCTGGCTCAACCCGGCGGCGGAGCAGTTCTTCGGGCAGTCGGCCCGGCGCCTCGTCGGGACGCGGCTGCGCGACATCATGTCGATCTCCGACCGCCGCCTGCTGGATCGGCTATCGGATTCCGAGGCGCCGGTCTCCGCGCGCGAAATCGTGGTGCAGATCAAGGGCAAGGGCGCGCGGCGGATCGACATCAACGTCGGCCCGGTCGCGGACAGTCCCGGCTGGCAGGTCGTGTCGCTCCACGACAATTCCGCGTCCGAGGCGCTTGGCGACGACTCCGGCGGCCCTGACAACGCGGTCCTGCGCGGTCCCGAGATCATGGCGCATGAGATCAAGAACCCGCTCGCCGGCATTCGCGGCGCGGCGCAGCTTCTCGCGCGCAAGGTCGACGAACGGGACAAGGCGCTAACGGACCTCATTACCGGCGAGGTCGACCGCGTCGCGGGGCTTATCGAGCGGATGCAGAAGCTGAGCGGCCGCACGACGCCGCCGGTGGAGCCCTGCAATCTCCACGAGGCAGCCCGCCGCGCCATCGACGTGCTGAACGCGGCCAAGGCGGAGAAGCCGGCGTTCCGGCTCGTCGAGGAGTTCGATCCCTCGCTGCCATCGGTGCTCGGCAGTCCCGACGGGCTGGTGCAGGTGATGATGAACCTGCTCTCCAACGCCGCCGATGCCTGCAAGCACGTCGCCGAGCCGCGCGTGATCATCCGGACCCGCTTCGCCAGCGGCCTGCAGCTTCACACCGGCGATGACGGTGCCCCGCTGCGCCTGCCGATCGAGGTTCGCGTCAGCGACAACGGCCCCGGCATCGATCCGGCCATGCGCGATCATATCTTCGAACCGTTCGTCACCACCAAGAAGTCGGGGCAGGGCCTCGGCCTGCCGCTGGTCCGCAAGCTGGTGCGCGACATGAACGGTCGCATCACCCACGACCGCGACGACGAGAATGGGCTGACCCACTTCCGCATTCACCTGCCGCTCGCCCGCGAGACGCGCAATCGCCCCCGGAGAAAGACGGCATGACGCAGAACGTGCTGCTGGTCGAGGACGACATGTCCATCGCCATCGTCATCACCGCCGCGCTCGAAGCGGAAGGGTTCGGCGTTTCGCACTGCGTCACCATCGCCGAGCGTGACCGGATGCTGGCGGATCGCGGGTTCGCGGCGCTCGTCACCGACGTGATGCTTCCGGACGGTGACGGGATCGAGACGATCGAGCGGGTCCGCGCGCTGCATCCGCACATGCCGATCGTCATTCTCTCGGCCCAGAACACGCTCGATACCGCCGTGCGCGCCACCGATACCGGCGCCTTCGAGTATTTCCCCAAGCCGTTCGACATCGACGAACTGGCGCGCACCGTGCGCCAGGCAGCCGGCACGGCGCAGGGTCTTGCCGCGGACGGCGAGGAGCCGGTCGCGGACGGTCTGCCTCTGGTCGGCCGCAGCGCCGCGATGCAATCGGTGTTCCGCATGATCACCCGTGTCCTGCGTAACGACCTGACGGTGCTGATCCTGGGCGAATCCGGCACCGGCAAGGAACTTGTGGCCGAGGCGATCCATCAGCTCGGCAATCGCCGCGAAGGCCCGTTCATCGCCGTCAACACCGCCGCGATCCCCGCCGAACTGATCGAGAGCGAACTGTTCGGGCATGAGAAGGGCGCTTTCACCGGCGCCGTCGCGCGTCACGTCGGCAAGTTCGAGCAGGCAGCGGGCGGCACGTTGTTCCTCGACGAAATCGGCGACATGCCGATGCAGGCGCAGACCCGCCTGCTGCGCGCGCTTCAGTCGGGCACCGTACGGCGGGTCGGCGGGCGCGAGGAAATCCGCCTCGACACCCGCATCGTCGCCGCGACCAACAAGGACCTCGAGCCCGAAATCGCCGCCGGGCGCTTCCGTGAGGACTTGTATTACCGGCTCAACGTGGTGCCGATCCACATGCCGCCGCTGCGCGACCGGCGCGACGACATCGACGTCTTGGCGCGCCATTTCCTGCAGCACGCCGCCAACGAGGGGCTACCGCGTCGCCAGTTGACGAAGGAAGCCGCCGACCTGCTCAGCCGCCAGCCCTGGCGCGGCAACGTGCGCGAACTCAAGAACTTCATCTATCGCCTTGCCCTGCTGGCGCGCGAGGACGTGATCGACGCCGAGGCGGTCCTGCCGCTGCTGACACAGGAGGCGCCCCCGCCCGCCGAGGATGGCGGCGCGCCGAGGGCGGTCGATATCGCGACTGCGGTGTCGGAATGGCTCGCGGTCAATCGTCCGCCAAGCGGCTCGATCTACAACAGCGCGATGGCCGCTTTCGAGCGGCCGCTGTTCGCCGAGGTCCTGCGCGAGACTGCAGGCAATCAGTTGCGTGCGGCGCAAGCGCTGGGGATTAATCGCAACACCTTGCGCAAGCGCCTGGGCGAATTGGCGCTCGATCCCGAGGAATTCGCTCGTCGTCCCTAGAAGGGCCTTCGTGGATTTACTCTTGCAGCGGGGTCACAGTCCTGTTGTAACAGCGCAACGATGAGTGAAGTTTCCGTCCAGAAGCGTGCCTGGCCCCGATGGTGGCGGCGAATGCAGGTCGCTGCGCGCCGGGCGAACTTCTTCGCGGTCATGGAAGTGCTGTCGGTGGTCGCCTTCCTGACGATGACGGTCACCACTTGGCTCGCCATCAACAGTGGCGGAGACCGCCGCGAACTGCTTCCCTCGAACCTGACCGCCAGCCTGCTGGTGGGCACGCTGGTGCCCGCGATGGCGATCCTCGTCCTGCTCGGCAGGCGGATGGCCCTGCGTCGTGCAGCCGAGCACGCGACCGGCGGCACCGGCCAGATGCACGTGCGCCTGGTGTTCATCTTCTCGCTGATCGCCGCGATCCCGACTTTGCTGGTCGTGGTCTTCGCGTCCTGGCTGTTCCAGTCGGGCGTGGAATTCTGGTTCTCCGACAGTTCGCGCGGACTGCTGGAGAATGCCAACAAGCTGGCGCGCGGCTACTACGACCAGACGCTTCGCGACGTCGGCTACGAATCCGTGGCGATGGCCACCGACTCGCGCGCGGAACTGAGCCGCAGCCCCGTCGCGAGCCGGGAGTTCCAGGCGTTCCTCTCGTTCCACGTCATTCGCCGCAACTTGAGCGGCGCGGCGATCATCCAGATCGACGCAAGCGGGGAACAGCGCACGCCGATCATCGTCGATCCGGACGGCGTTGCCGAAAACAATCGCATCAGCAAGGATGGCCTCGAACGGCTCGACAAGGGCGAGCCCTACGTCGTCAGCGCGAAGGACAACCGCATCGTCGCGGCCGCGCCCATCGAGCGGTCGTCGGGTGTCTATCTTCTTGTCGTGCGCAGTTCGGACCTGCTTTCGCTCAGCCAGGGCGAGCGGGCCGAGAACATCGTGCTGGCCTACGAGGCGCTCACCAGCCAGGCGCGCGTGCTGCAGCTGCGTTTCAACGTGGCCCTTTTCGTGGCCTCGCTCGCTCTCGTTGGCCTGTCGGTATGGTTCGCGCTGCGTTTCGCCGACCGGCAAGTGGAGCCGCTCTACCAACTCGTGGATGCCGCGCGCCGAGTGGGTGCGGGCAACTACGCGCTGCGGATCGAGGGACGGACCGGCGCAGACGAAATCGGCCTGCTGAACCGTGCGTTCAACCGCATGACCGCGCAGATCGACAAGCAGACTCAGGCGTTGCTCGGCGCCAACAGCCAGCTCCACGAGCGCAGCGTCTTCATCGAGGCGGTGCTGGAATCGGTCACCTCGGGCATCATCTCGCTCGATGAGGGCGGACGTATCCTGCTGATGAACTCGACCGCGCAGATGCTCCTGACCAACAGGGCGCAGGATGTGCCGGAAGGCATGCCCATTGCGGAACTGGCACCCTCGATCGCGGCGTTGGTGGAGCAGGGGACGACCAGCGGCATCGTCCAGTACAATCGCGGCGGCGACCTCCTGACACTGGCGGTCAAAACCAGCCGCGACGCCACCGGCCACGTCATCACCTTCGAGGATATCACCCGCCAGCTCCTCGACCAGCGCACGGCGGCATGGTCGGACGTGGCGCGGCGCATCGCGCACGAGATCAAGAATCCGCTCACTCCGATCCAGCTGGCAACCGAGCGCCTCAGCCGCCGCTATCGCAAGCAGATCACCGATAACCCGGAACTGTTCGAGGACCTGACCCGCACGATCATCCGGCAGGTCGGGGAACTGCGCAAGATGGTGGACGAGTTCTCCTCCTTCGCCCGCCTGCCCAAGCCGGTGTTCCGCACCGAGGACCCGGTAGCGCTGACGCGGCAGGCGCTGTTCCTGCAGGAGGTGGCGAGGCCCGACATCGACTTCCGCTTCTCGGCCGGGCGCGACATCCGCGTCATCGACTGCGATCGCCATCAGTTCGGACAGGCGATGACTAACGTTCTCAAGAATGCCGTAGAAGCCATTGAAGTAAAGTCTAAAGATGCGGGCGAAGACTATCGCGGTGCGATCAGCGTCGAGGTGGCCGATCAGGACGATTCGGTCGTCGTGCGCGTTACCGACAACGGCATCGGGCTCTCGCAGGACAAGGAGCGCCTGATCGAGCCTTACGTGACGACGCGTGAGAAGGGCACGGGCCTCGGGCTCGCGATCGTCAATAAGATCATCGAAGAGCACGGCGGCGAAATGACCTTCACCGCCGCGCAGGGGGGGGGCACCACGGTGACCATGCGTTTCGCGCATGACCCGCCGGCCCAGGAAGCAACCAGTTCGGCACCCGCACGCAAGCCGGAGGCCGCGCAATGACCCGTTTTTCCAGCACGAAGAAGATGGCCCATGGCACTTGATATCCTGATCGTCGACGACGAACGCGACATCCGCGAACTGGTCGCCGGCGTGCTGAGCGACGAAGGCTACGAATGCCGCACCGCGGGCGACAGCGATGCTGCTCTTGCGGCGGTCGATGCCCGCCGTCCGTCGCTGGTGCTGCTCGACGTATGGCTGCACGGCAGCCCGATGGACGGGCTGGAAATCCTCGACGCGATCAAGGCGCGCGAGCCGGAACTGCCGGTCATCATCTTCTCCGGCCACGGCAACATCGACACCGCCGTCGCCGCCATCAGCCGCGGCGCCGTGGACTTCATCGAGAAGCCATTCGAGGCGGAAAAGCTGCTGCATCTCGTCGCCCGCGCGACCGAGACGGAGCGCCTGCGCCGCGAGAATGCGCAGCTGCGCCAGGGCGTGTCCATGGGCGAGGAGTTCACCGGCTCCAGCGGAATCATCAACCAGGTCCGCGCGACGCTCAAGCGCGTCGCCAACACCGGCAGCCGCCTACTCATCACCGGGCCTGCCGGGTCGGGCAAGGAAGTGGCCGCACGGCTGCTCCACGCCTGGAGCCCGCGCGCCGGCAATGCCTTCGTCAGCGTCAATTCCGCCCGGATCACGCCTGAACGCTTCGAGCAGGAGCTGTTCGGCGAGGAGGCCGACGGTACCCTGATCCGTTCCGGCCTGCTTGAAAGCGCCGACGGCGGCACCCTCTACTTCGATGAAGTGGCGGACATGCCGCTCTCGACCCAGGCGCGAATCCTGCGCGTGCTTACGGATCAGGCTTTCGTGCGTGTCGGCGGCACCCGCCAGATCCGCGTAGATGTCCGCGTGGTTTCCTCCACCTCGCGCGACTTGGAAAAGGAAATCGCCGAGCGCCGCTTCCGCGAGGACCTGTTTTACCGACTCAATGTCGTGCCGATCGCGATCCCGGCACTGCGCGAGCGCCGCGACGACATTCCGGCGCTGATCGACCACTTCTTCGCCCGCTATGCCAACGAGCAGGGTGTCACCCCGCCGCAGGTGAGCGGCGAGGCGATGACCGCGCTCCAGGCCTACGAATGGCCCGGTAACGTCCGTCAGCTGCGCAATGTCGTGGAGCGCACCGTCATCATGGCCCCGCGCGAGAAACTCGCGAAGATCGAGGCGGACATGCTCCCGCCGGAAATCTTCAACAGCCGGGGAGGGGCCGATACCGGCGTCACCGTGATGATGAGCGCCCCGCTGCGCGAGGCCCGCGAGAGTTTCGAGCGTGAGTACCTGCGCGTCCAGATCCGGCGGTTTTCCGGCAATATCTCGAAGACCGCCGCTTTCATCGGGATGGAACGCTCGGCACTGCATCGCAAGCTCAAGTTGCTCGGCATGTCGGAGCGGCGCGAGGACGAAACCGACCTCGACGAAACGATCTGAATTTCGGTGTAACATTTCTGCTACAAAAACCCCGTTTACTGCATTGCAGCAAATGGGTAGTTTCCGATTCGAGAACGGCCCGCGCTAACAGCGGGACCAGATCGCGGACCGCATGGGCGGCCGCCAAAAAAAAGGAGCATACACATGGCTGGTCGTACCCTTTCCGCGCGCCCTAAAGCGACGACGGAGCCCGAGGTTGAAGAAGCCGCACCGGCCGCCGCAGTTGCCGCTGCCGCGCCTGTTGCCCCCCCGGCATCCACGGGCAAGGGTGGACAGAACCTGCAGGACCAGTTCCTGAACCTGCTGCGCAAGAACAAGACCCCGGTTACCATGTTCCTCGTCAAGGGCGTGAAGCTGCAGGGCATCGTTACCTGGTTCGACAATTTCTCGATCCTGTTGCGCCGTGACGGTCAGTCGCAGCTCGTCTACAAGCACGCGATCTCGACGATCATGCCTTCGACCCCGGTGGACGCCCGCCAGTTCGGCAATGGTCCGGAGAACGCGAAGAAGCAGCGCGTACTGCAGGACGTCTTCCTTTCCAGCATCCGCAATGCCGGCGTGCAGGTGACGATGTTCCTGATCAACGGCGTTATGCTTCAGGGCCGCGTCGCCGCTTACGACCTGTTCTGCATGCTGCTCGAGCGCGAAGGCTATGTGCAGTTAGCGTACAAGCATGCGGTTTCGACGATTCAGCCCGTGACTCCGGTCGACCTTCAGGCGCATGAAGAAGCCGACGACTGAGAGAAGCTGAACAAAATTGAACGATGAACTGAAGGGGGAGGTCACGCGCGGTGCGCGTGCCCTCGTCGTATATCCGCAAATGCGTGGGCCAAGGGGTGAGAGGAACGATCTCGACCCCGAAGCTCGTCTTGAGGAGGCGAGGGGGCTTGCGCTCGCGATCGGCCTCGAAGTGGTCGAGGCGATGGCGATCGTCATTCGCGAAGCGCGCCCGGGCACGCTGTTCGGCGAAGGCCAGATCCAGAATATTTCCACGGCCTGCACACTGAACGAGGCCGAACTCATCATCGTCGACGGTTCGCTGTCGGCGATCCAGCAGCGCAACCTGGAAGAGAAGCTCAAGCGCAAGGTCATCGATCGCACCGGGCTCATCCTCGAAATCTTCGGCGAGCGGGCAGCGACGGCGGAAGGCCGCCTGCAGGTGGAACTGGCGCACCTCGATTACCAGGCGGGGCGCCTTGTCCGCAGTTGGACTCACCTCGAGCGCCAGCGCGGCGGCTTCGGCTTCCTCGGCGGCCCCGGCGAGACGCAGATCGAGGCCGACCGCCGCATGATCCGCGACCGCATGGCCAAGATCCGCCGCGAACTCGAGCAGGTACGCCGCACCCGCGGCCTCCATCGCGACCGCCGCGAGAAGGCGCCGTGGCCGGTGGTCGCGCTCGTCGGCTATACCAACGCCGGCAAATCGACGCTGTTCAATCGGCTCACCGGTGCCAGCGTCATGGCGGAAAACCTGCTGTTCGCGACGCTCGACCCGACGATGCGGGCAATCCGCATGCCGGGTCTCGAAAAGGCGATTCTGTCGGACACGGTGGGTTTCATCTCGGACTTGCCCACCGAACTGATTGCCGCCTTCCGTGCGACGCTTGAGGAAGTGACCGCCGCCGACGTGATTCTTCACGTTCGCGACATCGCCAACCCGGACACCGAGGCGCAGAAGCGTCAGGTCCTCGATGTCCTGGCTGATCTCGGCGTGATCCAGCCCCCGCTCGACGATCGCAAGGCGCGCCAGGCTCCCGCGCTCGACTGGTCGGACGACGAGCCGGATGACGAGCCCGAGCCGCAGGTGCCGATCATCGAGGTCTGGAACAAGTGGGATCTGCTGGACCCGGACCAGGCGCATGAACTCCGCGAGGTGGCCATGCACCGGGAAGGGGAGGTCATCGTTCCCGTCTCGGCGCTGACCGGAGAGGGCTGCGACGCGCTGCTCGACATCGCCAGTCGCAACCTGACGCGGGATTCCAGGATCTACAGCTTCGTGCTGCCGGTCGCTGACGGCCAGCGCTTCGCATTTCTCCACGCGCGCGGCGAAGTCGTGTCCGAAGAGGATGCCGGAGAAGGCGAGCAGGGGCCGCAGATGAGGCTGGAGGTGCGCCTTTCAGAGCGAGAGTTCGGGCGCTTCAAGGCGCTCTGAGCGCTGCCATGGTGGTATTGTGCGGCCGTCGTGTGCAGCTTATTCGCTGCGTTTGACGGCCTGCCAGTACGCTTCCTGTTCCTCCAGAGAAAGCGTTGCGAAGTCGCGATTGTCCTCGGCTGACAGCGCTTCCATGGCGCGGAACCGGCGCTCGAACTTTACGTTCGCTGCCCGCAGCGCGTCTTCAGGCGCTATGCCGTTCAGCCTTACCAGATTGACTGCCGCGAAAAGCAGGTCGCCTGCTTCTTCCAGTCGCTCGGCAGCGGATGCTTCGGCCAGTTCCTGCATTTCCTCGCGGACCTTGTCAGCCGCTCCGCTCGGATCGGGCCAGTCGAAACCGACGCGAGCCGCGCGCTTCTGCAGTTTCTCCGCCCGCATCAATGCCGGGAGCGACAGCGCCACTCCGTCGATGGCACTGGTCGCGCCCTTGGCGGCACGTTCCTTGGCCTTCAGTTTTTCCCAGCGATCGGTTTGGGCATCTCCGGTCGCGTCATCGCCGAAGATATGAGGATGCCGCGCCTCGAGCTTGTCGGAAATGGCGGCAGCGACATCGCCGAACGCGAAATGCCCAAGTTCTTCCGCCATACGGGCATGGAAGACCACCTGCAGCAACAGGTCGCCGAGTTCCTCGCGCAAGGACGGCAAATCGTCATGCGCGATGGCTTCGGCGACTTCGTAGGCTTCCTCGATCGTGTAAGGAGCGATCGTTGCGAAAGTCTGCTCCTTGTCCCATTCACAACCGTCCTGCGGATCGCGCAGGCGGGCCATGATGGTCAGGAGGCGGTCGATCTGTTGGTGTCGGATCTGGGTCATGCTGTTCCTGCTATTTAGAGAAGACACTTGTGGTGCAAGATAGAAATGTCACCGCTTTATGCAGCAGGGGCAGCGCGTAGCCCCTCGGTCTTGCGCAGCGCTGACCCTGCTGGACACTAGGCTTTTGGGTTGAGCACCCTGGACCCGCTGCGTCAGCAGTGGGCCCCCTCAGACGCCGCGTACAATCGCTGTGCGATCTCGTCGGGGGTGAGCCGGCGAAGCGGAGGCCGCCCTCGCTTGCGCTTTAACACAGGTTCCTCCACCGGCTCCGGAACGCAGAACAGGTGCGCGGCCTGGTCTCGGCGCCGTGGCTCATTGTTGTTGCGCTTGCGCGGCGGCAGTTGCTCCTGCATCAGCTTTGCCATCAGCAGCGCGGCATCAAGGTGCTTGTTCTCGACAATCGCCGCCTGGTTCACCTGCCGGATCTTGTCGAACATCCGATAGGGAAGGGCAGTGCCCTCGTGTCGGATCTCCAGAGTCCCGTCCGGAAACTCGCAAACCTCGACCCGCTTGCCCGCGAGCGGCCGGCTCACCGGGGTCGGCTCGAGAATGAACATCGCCTTGTTGTAATGCAGCGTCAGCGCCCGGGTCACCGAGCGCCATTCGCGCCAGACCATCTCGGCGTGCAGATCTTCATGCGACGCGAGCGGGCGATGCAGATCGCGCGCATCGAAGGGCGCCTTGGCAAAACGCTGGTTATGCCGCGCCATGTAGCCAGGCAGAAAGGCGTTGGCTTCGGCGATCGTCGCAATACCTTCAAGCCGCATCGCCTTGACCAGGCGGTCCTGCAGCGTGGCGTTCGCCCGCTCGACGCGGCCCTTGGCCTGCGGCGAGTTCGCGCAGATGATCTCGATGTTGAGCGCCTCCAGCGCGCGCCCGAAATGCGTCATCCCATCGCCCCTGGCTGAGGCCGTGTTGTTGCGAAACACACAGTGCTTGTCCGAATAGAACGCCACCGGCTTGCCGTGCGTCTCGATGTACGCCCGCGTCGCCTCCATGTAGGCGAACGTGCTCTCGCTCTCGACCATCCTGAGATGCATGAGCTCGCTGGTCGCATCGTCGATGTAGACGAGCAGGGTGCATTGCGGCCCACGATCCTCGAACCAATGATGCTTCGAGCCGTCGACCTGGATCAGTTCACCTCGGCAATCCCGGCGATAGCGAGGCTGATAGGGCCGCGGCCGCCGCGCTTCGCGGTCCTGCCAGAGGCCGGCCTCAATCATCCACTTACGCAACGTCTCGCGCGAGATGATTACGTCATGTCGTTCCGCGAGGTACTCGCTCGCCAGCGTTGGCCCAAAATCGGCATAGTTCTCGCGAACGAATGCCATCACGCGTTCACGGAAGTCACCTTTGTGACGGCGGTTGCTAGGCTTACCGCGCTTACGGGAAACCAATCCTTCGGCACCGTCAGCACGCAACCGCATCAGCAATCGACTGATCTGACGGCGCGATACACCCAAAAGCATCGCCGCATCGTCGACCCGCAACTCACGGCGCGTCACTCGCAGCAGCGTATCATAGCGCGAAAGCTCGCTATGGCTCATCGCCAACACCGTCATAAGCGCAAACCCTCCGGAACGGAGGATGAGCATGCCATCGCATCCCACGAGCGCCCATTGCGATGGGACATCTCTATCTTGCGGGGTGGGACATTTCTAAATTGCGCTTACACATGCCTGAGTTGATAATGATGATTATGTAAAATAAAGAATGGAGAGCGTGAAGTCTTCCATCAGCCGATCCTGAAGCCGGACCACTGGATCACTACCACGAGCGCGATGATGATCGCGGCCCAGATAGCCGCAAGACGCAGTGCTTGTCCGCCGCCGAGTCCCCGGATTTGAGGATTGCGCAGCGCCAGGACCAGGCAACCGACGATGGAGATCATCGAGACGATCATGGCTGTCGTGTTCACGGCGTAAGCACCAGTCCATCATAAGCGACCTGCACGTTCGCAGGCACCGAAGCGCTCAGTGTGGCATAGTCCATGCTCTTGTCGAGATGCGTCAGCACGGCCGTTCCCACCCGGCAGACTTCAGCCAGTTCCAGCGACATCGCCAGATGGGCATGCGTGGGGTGCGGTTCACGGCGCAGGCAATCGACGATCAGCAGGTCGCAGCCATAGAACAGATCGATCATGCCACGCGTAATCTGGTTGAAGTCCGTGGCATAACCGACTGATTTTCCATCGGCATCGAACAGGAATCCGGTCGAATCCATCCCGCCATGAGGCATCTGGGTATGGCCTATGCGAAAGCCTTCGCACAGCCGCAGGGTATCGAGATTCTCCAGAGAAATCAGCGTTGGGTAGCCGTGCTGGCCGGCAAAGACGTAGCCGAACCGCTGCCGCAACCGCCGCACGGTTTCGGAATCTGCATAGCCCGGGATCGGTCCGGCGCGGCCGTAGCGCAGCGGGCGCAGGTCATCGATACCATGGCAATGGTCGGCGTGGTCGTGCGTCCAGAACACCGCATCGATGCGATGGATGTCGTTGGCAAGCAGTTGCGCGCGCAGGTCGGTCGAAGTGTCGACGAGGATACGGGCACCGGCGTCGCTTTCGAGCAGGATCGACACCCGTGTGCGACGGTTGCGCGGCTCATCCGGATCGCACAGTCCCCAGTCGGCGCCGCCGTTCTCGCCGCCGAGCCGGGGCACTCCGGTCGATGTGCCGCTGCCGAGGACCGTGACCTTCACGCGTACTGCGCCTTGGAGAACAGCGCGAAGAAGTTACGTGTCGTGGCCTCGCCGAGTTGCGCCACGGTCGTTCCCCGCAGGTTCGCGACGAAAGCCGCCGTATCGGCGGGGGGGGGGGGGGGGGGGGGGGGGGGGGGGGGGGCGCG
>NZ_ALVC01000053.1:0-22557 GCF_000293195.2 Sphingomonas sp. LH128 | reverse complement strand
TCTGTTCTCATCCTGATAGTCGCTGACCTCTCACCCAGATCGTCGCGCTATAGAAAGCTGCCGGCCCGCACCTAAGGAGCGGAAATCGGCGGCTGAATGGCCGAGAATGGTAGGCTGCCGACTCCCTGCGATTGTCAGCTATCCCCGCGAACCGGCTCCGATCCGAACAGTTGCCTATCGCCCAGTGCAGGTTATCCGGAAGAGAGGAGGCGGACGGATCGCATTGGGGAGCGTGGAATTGGCTGCTGGAGGACGGGGAAAGGTCGCTGCCGGTGAGGTCAGGCGGCTCGCTGCAAGTGACGGTTCGCTACATCGACTTCGGGGCAAGGTGCGTCAGCGCGGCTCGCAAAAGGCTGACCAGTCATTCATTCATCAGCAATCGGTGCTTTTCAAGCAAGTTTCCGCGTCGATACGCAGCTTCAGTTTTGCCCTTCACAACGTGAGCAAGTGCTGCCTCGGCCACTTCACCGGGATGCTCAGTCTCTTCGCTCACCCAATCGCGAAATGCCGACCGGAAACCATGTGCCGTGTAGGGTTCCTTCATTTCGCGCAGAAGCTTCGTCAACGTCATGTCGGACAGCGGGGTGTTCCGTTTCGCTCCAGGGAAGACGAGGGGGCAATCACCCAGTTTGAGGGCGGC
This sequence comes from Sphingomonas sp. LH128, assembly GCF_000293195.2. Taxonomy (NCBI): domain Bacteria; kingdom Pseudomonadati; phylum Pseudomonadota; class Alphaproteobacteria; order Sphingomonadales; family Sphingomonadaceae; genus Sphingomonas; species Sphingomonas sp. LH128. The sequence continues at coordinate 21,917 of NZ_ALVC01000053.1, read as the reverse complement.
TGCTCTCTCTATGATCCGAATTGCGCTCGGAGTGAGTGGAATGATATGCTCGCGGTTGGCCTTCATTCGCTCCTTCGGCACCGTCCAGAGGCAGTTCTCCAGATCAAATTCCTCCCACCGCGCCCCGCGAACCTCCCCCGATCGTGAAGCGCACAGGATTGCAAACTCGAGGGCCATCCGGCTGAATGACTCTCGTTTCCTGAGGCTGGCAACAAATGCGGGTACCTTACTATAGGGCATCGCCGCGAAATGGCCCTCATTCTTCGGCTGCTTCGGCAGACCTTTGGTCACCGCACGCATCGGTGCCTCTGATTCTCGGAAGCCGGAGGCAAAGGCCCAGTCGAGCACGGCGCCAATGCGCTGTCGGACCCGCCGTGCGGTCTCAGGCTTGGATAGCCAGATTTCGGCCAGGACATTGCGGATCATCGGGCCGGTGATCTCGGATACCTGGACATTGCCTAGTTTTGGGAAGACATAGGTCTCCAGCGTACGAAGCCACTGACCTTCATGCTTCTCATTGCGCCAGGTTTTGCGCTGGGCCGCTAGGACCTTGGCAGTGGCCTCCTTGAAGGTAGGCACGCCTTCGGCCTTACGCCGTTCGAAAACGGGGTCGAGGCCCAGCTCCACCCAGCTTCGAATCTCCCGAGCGCGCTCCCTTGCCTGGGCGAGCGACACCTTCGCCGCGCTGCCGATGCCAAAGTCGCGGCGGCTGCCGGCCTTCTGAACCCGGCACATCCAACTCTTGGTGCCGCTGGGTTGAATGATGAGAAAAAGTCCATCACCATCGCCCATGCGCCCGGGCTTGGTGGCGTTTCTCACAGCGGTCGCGGACAGCTTACCCATGCCACAAATCTTCCCACATTTTTTCCCACACGACGAATCGGTTGCAGGCGAACAGGGATGAATGCGGGTGGACGCGAATCACCCGAAAGACCTGATTTCTCAGGGTCTTATCGGATGGTTGCGAATGTGGCTGGACAAGCCGGTGGCGGAGACGCCGGGATTCGAACCCGGGGTGCCCCCTTAAGGGCACGACGGTTTAGCAAACCGCTGGTTTCAGCCACTCACCCACGTCTCCGAGTGCGGCGTTGTGCCGGTTCCCCTAGAGATAGCTGGATTTCCTGTCAACGCAGATAACGCGAAAAACGCGAACGACAGCGGTTTGCCGTGGCACAACGCTCGGCACAGTCTGTTCACGGGACGTTTCGTGAATCTGCGCGCATCCGGGGAGGGCGCAAGTCATGTCCTCTGAACCGACCACCCCCACCCCTGACAGAGAGGCGCTGCTGGCTGAGGCTCTGCGCGAACGCGACGAATATCTTGCCAAGGTTGGCGGCTGCACTGACGGCAACTGCATCATCGTGAAGCCGAAGGGCATGCACACGAATGGCGGGTGCCGGTGTGCGTCGTCTTTCGTAACGATGCAGCGCTTTGCCTACGCCAGCAACAGGTTTGCGGATGCTGTCCGCGCCCTCGCAGGAGATCGCCCGTGACTGACGACCTGCGACCTTGGGGGTATGCGCCCGGTGGATACGTGTTCACATGCGGCGATTGCCCGGAGAACCAGAAGATCATCGACAGGCCGGTGGGCGACAAGCGCTCTTGGCGGTGTGAGGCGCATGCTCGGGCGGCTCGGGATGCAGAGCCTACGTCCAAGCCTGCCTCTGACGACCTGATAGCACGGCTGCGGGCGATGTACTCGCATCGTGGTGATGGCATTCCGACGCAGTACGTTAACCCGAATGGCCCGGAAGCTGCCGACGAGATCGAACGACTGCGGAAGTTCAACGATGAACTGCGCCGCTACATGTACGATCGAAGTCCGGATCGCCGGGAAATGGTCTGCCGGAAATTCATGCCTGAGGTGCCCCATGACTAACGCAGAACTGGACGCGCTGGCGAAGGGGCTGACGAAGGCGCAGCGGGCTGCACTGGACGATCTACACATTTCAGGATCGGCGGCGCAGAGCGTTATGAAGCTAGGACTAACATGCGGGCACCTAAGTGAATTCGTCGCCGTGACCGCTCTCGGCCTCGCCCTCCGCAACCACCTCCGCGCCCAAGAAGGCAGTGCGGGAGGGGAGGGGGTATGAGTGCGATCATCTCCGAATGCGGCAAGTACCGCTACCGTCTAGATCGCTTCGGATCCACACATGCGCTCTGTACCGCGATCATCATGGTCAACCCGTCTACCGCAGATGCGGAACTGGATGACGCGACGATCCGTAAACTGCGTGGCTTTGGCGAACGCAATCAGTGGGGTCATCTGGTGATCGGCAACCTGTTTGCCTATCGCGCCACTGACGTGCGCGAACTCGGCAAAGTGTCCGATCCGGTCGGGCCTCAAAATGACGACTACCTGATGCGCATCATGGCCGAGGCAGATCAGGTAGTCTTTGCCTGGGGCCCAATCGCCAAGGTGCCGAAGTATCGGCGGAACCGCTGGCTGGACGTTGCTGGTATCGCGCGCGGCTCTGGGCTTGAGCCGCTGAGCATCGGCGCGCCTGCGAAATGCGGCCACCCGAAACACCCCCTTATGCTGCCCTATGACAGCCCGATCATTCCTTGGAGCATGCGCCCATGACTGACTTTTCCGCCGACAAGCTGCGCGCGCTGGATGCTGGAGCGAGGGACGCTCTGACGCAGTACATGGCGCTGGGCAGTCCCGACCCTGCAATGTCCGAAGACGCGCAACTGCGCCATGCATTCCTGTCCGGATATTGCGAATCCCGCCGCCAATCTGACGCCTCCATCCTCGCAATGGCAGAGGAGCGAGAGCGCAGCGAGAAGCACCGCAACGACCTTGCAGACAGGATCACGGATCAAAGCATCACGATCGGCGCGCTCAAGGCAGATAATGCGCGGATACGGGAGACTGGGATGCAACTGGCCTTCGCTGCCGGTGCCTTGAACATCGCAACGGACGGTATGGCCGATATGGATGAGGCCAGGCGCATCGTTCTTGATCGCCTGAAAGATTGGAAAAGCGCTCTCGGGGAGGAACCCAAACCATGACCAGCACGAACGACGAGCGCGAGGCGCTGCGGGACTTCGCAGACCGAATGCAGGAAGCCGCCGCCAATTGTTGCATTGATCCCGACGCAGGGCCGGATGCGCAGACTAGCATCTCGTTCACCGGAGAGGAGGGGGCGAAGCTGGCCCACGCGCTGCACAGTGTTCTCGCTTCCCTGCCCGCCCCAGCCGCCGGCGGCGGGGTGGATCGTCGGTAACGCGAACGCAACCTTTTGGCGCTCATGGGATATTGACGGTCCGATCTGGACGCATGATCGCGACAAGGCCACGCGGTATGTCCGCCGCGAAGATGCGGAGCGCGCCCACGGCGTTGACGAGGACGCTTGGCGGGTTGTGCCCTACGGCGACCCTGCAAGCGATCCTTGCAAGTTGGCAGGCGGCGCGAACACCGTCAGGCTGGCGCTTGAAGATGCCGAACAATTGGAGCGCATTGCCGAGGAGGCTGACGCCAACCAGTGGCAGGACTGGGCGGCAACCATGAGGCAGGCTGCGCACCATATCCGCGCCGCCCTCGCCAACCATTCTCCCGACGCCGGGGGCGTGGAGGGGGAATTCCTCCCAATGGAGGCTTGGGACAAGCGCGACGAAACGGTGCTGCTCTTGGTGGACTACAGCGACGGCGAAAACCCTCTTGATGATGCGCTTACCGCTATCACAATTGGCCACAACAACGACCATAACGTAGGTGATGGCGAAGGTAATGGCTGGGAGTTCGCGGGCTGGAACTGGCAGCAAGATTATTACACTCACGGCAGGGGCAAGCCGATAGGGTGGATGCCAATCCCGCACCATCTCGCCGCCCTCAACCCCGCCGACGCAGAGGGAGGGGAGTGATGGGCGGCGTTCCTGACTCGTTCAACGTCTGGGCAAAATCAATGATGGCATATGGCGGCGCGGAACGTCTGGAGGATCGCGCCCCGGAAAACGCAGCCGCCTCCGTCATCCAAACCGCCCTAGAAGAAGCCCGCGCCGAGGAGAGGAGGGCGGTCACAGCATGGCTGCGGACCTATGCAGAACTGCTTTGCAAAAACCAGGCGATCGTCCTTATTACTGCAGCCGATACCATAGAGAGAGGTAAGCACCATGGACGAGGTTGATCAAATTATAAGTGTGCTGACCCAAGAACAAAAAGCAGTTTTCCTGGCTGGTCATTTATACGATCTTCCGCGCGGCCTTACGAAAATCGCGCACATTGATGAGAAAGGCTGGAGTACGCGAGTGCTCACTGAAAAGGGCGAGCAGGTATTGGTTCGCCTCAAGGCGCAGGAGAAATAGGGTGAGCGTCTGCAAATGGCACTACGAAGATGGCATGCGGTTCCTCGTCCCTGGATGTTGGAACCGTGTCATCGGTGGCGACAGTGCCGAGTGCCATTGTGTAGACAGCGCAGAAGATGATTTGCGCAAGCAGGTTCGCGAACTGCAGGACCAGTTGAACTGGATGAAGCTGCAGATGCAGGATCGCTTGCCCACCGATTCCCGCTGATGTAGGATGCGGGGGCAAAAGGAGAGATCTGGCACGTCCAGTTCTACAGAGGCGGCTTGGGTAACCGGGCGACATGCCGCAGCGAGTGGAAGCCTCGCAAGCACCCCCGGCTGCAACCGGGAAACGAAGTGGTCGAGGCCGCCGCTGTGCAGGAAGGCCGGGAGGTTCTCATGAGTGGATCATGGATTGAAGGCTGGGGCGGCACCAGACGCTAACCCTCTACCTATGGTAGAGCGGAAGCGGCAAGCGGTGGAAGCCCGCTACTTCCCGCAATCCACCTCCATCCCCTGCGCCTCGAAATACCGGCACAGGCGAACCCCGGCAGCACGGACGCGATCGCCCCATCCTTCCACGCGCGAGTTGTAGAGCGCCGACGCGGCCGGATCGGTCACGATGTCGTCGCCGGGTACGGGCTTGGCCTCAGTCGCCGCCGATATGTCGGCACGGCTCGGGAACGCGACCGAGCTTCTTGAGGCGCAGGCAGTTGAGCTGGAGATCAGGAGCAGACACAGAGCTGCCAGTCGGAGCGGCCTTGATCGCATCTTCGCGTTCCCTCTCGTTGATCATGTTGATGATGGCGTCGTTCGCCCGGTCTTCGGCGCTACGTTCCTTGGCCTCGGATGCGGTGGCTGCGCGCTTCTCGTCATGCCTCTCGATCACCTTGGCGTCGTGGCGCGCGAACCACCACCAGACGAGGGCGATGGTCAGCAGGGCAAGGGCGAGCCATACAGCACCGCGCCGGATGCCGTCAGGGAGGCCAGTGAACCACAGGCGGGCGGCGGTCCAGGCAGCGGTGATCATGGCTTCTTCTCGGGCGGCGCGCTCTCCGCTGCAGCCTTGAGGGCATCAAACGCCTTGCCGGTGTTCTCCGTCGCCGTCTCGCTGTTCTTGTTCAGGACATAGTGGAACGCGACCACCGTGCTGACGAAGCCCGAAAGCTGGCCCAGCATGTAGACGATAAGCTGCTCATTGGCCTGCGGGATGTTCTTGAACAGCAGGGCGACCAGCACCGAGATAAACGCGAAGACCAAGCCCACGCCGATATAGTCGCGCAGGGAGAGGGGAGGGTGCTGCTTCATGCCCATTTCCCGGCGTACAGCTTGGCCTCGTCCGCCCGGCGGTTCTTGAGCCCGTCCATGGGCTTGCCGTCGTTGTAGATCCACTTGCCGAACTCGGCCTGCGCCCCTGCGTAGTCACCGGCCTTGTGCTTCCTGCCCAGCGTCGAGGCCGCGATCTTTCCGGTGTTGTAGTGGAACGAGACGAGCGCATCGAACTGGTCCTGCGTCGTCGGCGTGGTGCCGATGAACTTGGACACGGCTGCGGCGTAGCTCACCAGGTCCTGAGCAAAGCGCGCATCGGCCTGCGCCTGCGTCCATACGGTGCCCTTGGTGATGCCGGGGCCAGTGCTGCCCCAACCGATCGTCCACGGATTGCCGTCCGCGCTGCCGGGATCAGGATAGGCGACCAGCTTGCAGCCCTCCCACTTGTGCATGACGGCGATGCCCTTGGCGCCGACGGTGCGCTGGCCCGGGACGAGCTCGCGCGGCACGCCTGCCTGATCGAGCGCGGCGTTGATCGCATCGACGTGGGCTTGCGTGAAGCCGGAGCCCTTGGCGGTGCGGGCGGCTGCGAAAATGGGTGTACGGGGGTCCATGATCATTCCTCCGGGATTGCTGTCGGCACGAGGCGTGCGGCGGTGAGCACGCTCTTCTCGGCCACCTCATTCGCTTCCTGCCGCTCACGCTTCTGGCGTACCCGCGCGGCCGCCTCGCTGGCCTTGGACGGGTCCTGCTCGATGAGGGCGAGCAGCAGGGTCAATGACGTGTCCAGATTGTTCATGCGGTGGCGCATGTGCTGGATTTCCGCCGCATGCTGGGCGCGCTCCTGCTCGAGCTTGGCGGTGTGCTCGGTCGCCTGCTTGTCTAAGCGGGTTTCCAGTTCTGCGATGCGCTTGCCCATACCCTCGATATCAGCCCTGCGCTGATTTCCGGCGATGATCTGCCACGGCCCCCATTGCTTGATGATCAGCGAGATGACGCCGATCCCTGAGATAATCGCGGTCGTCCAGACAGCGGCCCGGATCGAGCCGCCGTTCGTGGTCTGCACTACCGCTTCGGCGGCAGGAACGATGTCGGCGGCTTCCATCTCAATACCCCTTTTTTCCGCCGATCATCGGACAGTCTTCCGAGATCGCGAAGGCCGCGGCTTTTCGCCGGAGAGGTAATGACCGTTCTCATTAACCGCATAATCGGTTGCATTGATCGATGTGCTGCAACACGGGTGAACATGCATGATCATGAATCCGCCATGGCAAGGACATATGCATTCGGAACGGGCGGCAGGGGGCATCGTCAGGACCCTCGCCACGTGGGCAGCGATACGGCACCATCCTCGTGCTGGACCGAGAACAGCACTTCGCCATCCACCAGAACATCCAGCGCCGGGGCTGCTGTGCCGTCGTGCCAGATCACCGAGATTACCCCAGTTGCCTCGCCGGAAGCGGTGGTCACTAAAACTGCGTCACCGACCTCAAGGCCGCTTGCTTGCAAAAGGCCGTCCTGCGCATTCTCCAGTTCGAGCTGCGCCAATAACTCATCGTGAATTTGGTCCTCGGCCTTGGGCATTGCGATCTCCTTATTCACGATACCGGCTCAATCTGGCGCAACCCGGCCACCTGCGCCGATCCTATGCCCTTAGCGGCGGGAGAATCTGTCGCAGGGTGGAGGTTGTCAGTCGTTGAGCCACCCATGGCGGTGACTATATTTGAAGCCCCCCAGCCACCGTTAAGGGCGACATCACTGAGAGCGACGTTGCGCCGCGCCGCGAATTTGCGGATTGCTTCCGCATAGTCGTTCGTGGTCAGGCCCAGCGTGTTGTGCGCCGGGCTCGACCATCCGCGCGGCACATAGTCAGGAATTTCACCGTAGGGCGTGGTGCCAATTGACAATCGCTTGCCCGGCCAGCGCGCAAATGATCTGTCAGCCCACGTGTTGAGCGCGCCGTAGAACGTGGTGGGATCGAAAGTGCGTGTGCGGCGCGCGGCAAGAGTACCCGGCGTGGTGGACAGGTTATAGGTTCCCGCCCCGCCTGTGCCGGTGCCGAGACTGGTGATGTAAGTGCCGGGGGTGACCCCTGCAGCGTTCACGGTGTCGCCAACCTTTATAGTGGGGCCGCCGCCAACGGCAGTCACGGTCATCACGCTCGTTGCGAAAGATGCTGTTCCGTACCAACCATCGAGATCACCAAGCGGGACGTTCTGAGCCCAGTCATTCGTACCGCCCATCAGGTGGATAAGGTCGAATGTCGTGCCGATGGCAGTAATGCGAGCTTCTTGACACATGGCGTTTGTGTCGCCTGCGGGGCCGCTAATCTTGGTTCCGCCGATGCCGAAACTCGTAATGATAAGGCCGAGTATGGCAGCAACATACCCCTGCCAGGTATTTCCCTGAGTTATGGAATCTCCAAGGAATGCCGCGCTCTTGCCATACCATCGGCTCGAGCTTCCCGAACCGCCACTGCCATAGCCGTCAGGCTTTAGCTTCAGTCCATACACCGCATATGGCGTTGCGCTCGATCCGGCCTCAAGCTGCGCGCCGCTAGTGGTAGCATTGTAGACGGTGACACGGACATAGTAGGCACCTGCAGGGGCAGTGAAGGTGTTGCCCGGATCATTCGAACCTCCGGATACTACAGTCCCCGATGTGTTTGCGAAGAAACACCACATACGCATGTTCGTCGCAACGCCGTTCTGCGACGAAACATATTGCTGTCCGGGGGTGACAGGGAGGTAGGTAGTGTAGCTGTTTTGCGCCGAGGTCAGAGGGCTCCCCGCGTTCGACAATGCCATGCCGACCGTGAGGCCGCTCAGGTTCAGGATGTTCTTCGAGAATTCAATGAACGCTGTCTTGTCTGCGGTAAGCGTGCCAGTCGCCAGGGCCGTACCGGAAAGCAATCCGGGGATCGCCTTGGAAAGATCGAGCACCTTGTCATACGGCACATATTCCGTTGGCAGAACCGTACCCGGCACCGCCATGAACGTAGCTGCAGGCTGGTTGGCCTTCTGACTGGACAGCCGGAAGTGCGTTGCACCAGATGCTTTGGTGAGGGTGTAGTTCTGCGTTCCGGGATTGACTGACGTTCCCGAGATGGCCGTGTAGACACCGCCCGAATAAATAGCTTGAACGAGCCAGTTTCCGCGAGAAAGCGTCACTTGGGTAACGCCAGCCGGCCACGCGATCCAGGCTGACGCAAAATATTGCACGTTAGACTCAAGCGCGCCGGTTGGGCTGACGTAATTGTTATCCGTCAAGGTTGCGAGGTTGAATAGGTTCTTGCGGTAGACGGCGGAGGAAACGGCTGGAGCGTCAATGCCAGCCATAGCCGCGATAGCCGCATCCCGTGCGGCCACTGCTTGGTCTACTAGTGGCTGAACGACGGCGTTGAGCAATGCGACATATGCGGTATCGATAGCCCACGCGCCGCCCTGAACGATCCAGAACGTGTTGTTTGCCGCCGTGCCATCGGCATAGACGCGGGCCTGCTTGCCATTGTCCGCAGACGTCACCGCAGGAAGCGAGGCCGCAGTCGCATACGCAGGGATGCCCGACACAACACCGGTAATATTCTGCTGCAGTTCGGTGATCGCCGCCAACATACCCTCACGCGAGGGTTCCATCGCAGGATTTGGCGGATTTCCGAAAAGTGCGTCCTTAGCTGTCTCGACTGCGCCCACAACGCCACCTTTGAATATATGCTGCGCGACATTACCCCGAGACGCAACAATAGACAAGGCAGTTGAAACTTTAGAAAAGCGTTACGGTTGTTTCAGTGGCTCTGGCAGCTCTCCCCGATACGTTCCTTGCGTGGAGGGATCGCGCCCCTCCACCGGCTGCAGTCGCCCATCCTTGCGGACGACTGCGCCGATGACGGGTTTCTCCCTCGCGCTCACGTGACGGTCGCGCTGACAGGACCGGTGGGCGAGGCATCAAGCGAGGCCCCATCGGTCGCAACGATCCAGTAGAACCATGTGCCCGCTGCGACCGTGTCCTCGATCGACTGGACCTGTCCGACGCCGCCGCCGAAGCTGTCGATGATCTTGGTAGCCGCGCCGAAGTCGCTGGTCGTCCCGCGCCATATGTCGGACGAGAAGAACCGCAAGTCGTTGGGGTTCTTCCACGTCACGACCGCCTGGCCGGCACCCCCGTCTACGGTGAGGTTGGTCGAAGGCGGCAGCACCGCCTCGGTCGACTGCACCGAATATTCCCACGCGGGTCCGGCCCCGGAGGAGACGACATAGCGATACCGGACGGTGTAGCTCTGGCCCTCCAGCAGTACGCCGCTGACCGCCGTGTTGAGGTTGATCGTCAGGGGCATCCACGGGTCATTTTCGCTGCCCGTGATGTCCGAGGTCAGGATGTATTCCGCCACATAGCTGGCATCGTCGCGGGGGACCGCAGGGAAGTCGATGCGGATTGCGCCGTCCTGGACATAGACGTTCTCGCCAGTGATCGCGGGGAAGGTCGCGGTGGCTATGGTGCCGTCGACGACGGGCTTGGGCTGCTCCTCGCCGGGAAGCAGGGTCCAGCGGCTTGAGTTGACGGGAACGGCTCCGAAGCCCGTGAAGATGCCCGCGCCGTCCAGCTCAACGTTGGTTGCGATCTCGTAATCACCGGCAAACGTGTTGTCATAGTTGATCGACACGATGCGCTTATGTCGCGCCTGCAGCCCGCGCAGGTTGACAGTTGGGCCGATCTTGTGGCGGGGCTGCGAGCGCATGCCGATCGCTTTCGCCAGACGCATGGCCTGGTTATGGTTCTGGCACGCCTGAATTTCGACGGTCAGGAACTTGGGCGTGGTGAGCGGGTCATAGTACAGTGGGTTGAGCCAAGCGGCCGAGGGCTGCACGGTGAAATTCGCATCCGGCTCCATGTACTTGACGATGACGCCTTGGGTTTCGCTTTCACCGTCCTGGGCCTCGACGCTGGACATAGCCATGATGTCGCGGTTGCGGGAGAAGGCGAGAGTTGGCTCCTCCCAGTGGCCGACGTCGATGTATGACTTTCCCGTTTCGTCGAAGAATATGTAGGCATCTGAGGCAATCTGGATTTCCTTCTCCGCATCCACGCGGCGCTTGCTGTCCACGATCGCGACGCCTGCCTCATAGCGCTTCTGCGTCCCCTCTATGCCGGTTACGTCCTCGTCGCAGATGTCGGCCTGCGCCGCGATCATGTCCCAATTAATTGACGATTCCGATTTGCCTCTGCCGAACGGATGGGTTCGGAACCACGCCCACACGAGAGCCGCATTGCGCGTCGGCTTGTACGTCGTGCGGTCGCCAAGCACCTGCGTCTCGTCGCGCGGGTCATAGACGTTCGCCCAATCGCCAAGCACGCTGACGGCGGGTTCGCCGAGCCCGAACGGACCGCGCCACCGATAGATCTTGTAACGGTGCTCGACGTCGAGAGCATCCATACAGATGACCGAGAAGGTGGTGCCGACAAGGCGGTGGTCGGAAGTCCACTTCGACGGGAAGGCGCTGTCCAGTGCGGCGATGCGGGGAGGGGTGGGATCAGTCTCGCTGTAGGTCGTCGTCCAGATGCGGACGTATCCTTTGCCCTGACCGTCCGCATCGGCCGGGTCTTTCGCCTTGTTCGTCTTGAGGCGGAACTCCTTCTGGTAGACATATCCCGCGCTATCCAGCGTCACGGGCTCGTCGTCGAGGAAGTAGCTGTAGTCTGGATGCAGGATTTCGTCGCTGTGGACGATCAGCATCCACCAGCGGCCTTGGCTATCGAATTCGCCAAACAGGGCGCCGCCGCCGGAACGAGCGCGACCGCAGTGGAGCCAGCGTGGAGGGTCGGAGATTTTTACGTTGGTTTTCCCGGACTCCATGTCCGGCGCATTGCTTCTACCGTATAGCACTGCTTGGATGAGGTATGTGCCAGCAGCTACGATCACAGCGCCTATAAGGGTGGCGACAAAAGCGCTGCTGGAACCGATTGTCGAAGCTACGGCAGCACCCAAGCCCGGGGCAAAATAGATCAGGGCAGCGACCGCTACTAGCGCGACTAGCTTCTTAACGAATCCCACGCCACACCCCACGCCATTGCACGAATTTCAGCCGCAGTTCGATCAAGCCGCGCTCCAGCCTCACGGCCACACCGTCCCCAGTGCAGAGCGCCGGGATTACGTAATCAGCATCGGCCATCAGTCCGATCAAGTCGCCGCGCTGGGGCTCACCTTCAACGGCGGTCCCGCCGACTATCTCGATCGCCCGTTCCATGCCGCCAAGTTCAGCGAGCACGACCATCGCCTCGTCGCTGTCCGCATAGGTGCCCGCAAACCACGGCATGCGGTCAGTCACGCCAAGCGCCATGAAGTATGCAGCCGCCGACAGCACGCAGTCGTTCACGCCGTACTGATGGGGGTGCCTGCGCCAGTCGCGCAGCGTTTCGTCCACCAAGTCCATCACGGCACCTGGTAGGTTCGATTGGCGAGCAGGGCGAGGTATTCAGAGCCGCGATCGACCGAGACACCGAGCTGCTGCGCACGGCGCTTCTGCATCGTGTCGGCATAGGTCCGATCAGGCGTTTCGCTGCGCCCGTGGTTGTTGTCCTTGGCCGTGATCGAGCAGGTATAGGTCTTGACGACAGTGCCCGACGACGACCGCTCGGGCTTCTCGTCGAACTTGGGCGAGAACATCGTCATCGTCTTATAAAAGCTGATGGGCGTGCCAGGGCGTAGCCCTTCGCCTTCTCGGAACAGCACGAGATAGCAGGTGAGCGAGCGTCCGAAGACTTTGGACTGTTCGGATTTCAGCCCGTTGTAGAGCGCGAGAATTTCGTCTTCCTGACCGGGGATGGTCGGGATATTGAACGAGAACGTGTAGGAGGCCGCCGTGCCGTCGCGACCATCCTGCAGCGAGGGTGTCTTGTGCAGGTTGCCGCCGTTTGCATCGATCGTCCCCAGCCACTCGTTATCGTCGCTGTCGATGAAATTGCCTTGCCCATCCCACAGGCACACGGGCTCGCCGAGGAAGTCGTAGAACCAGCACTTGCGAACCATGGCTACGATGTCAGTCACGTCGTCGGCGGCGCCAAGCAACTCGTCGATCTGGTCGTAAAACTCGCTCATAGGATCGCCTGCTGAAAGACTATCCGACCCGGCTTCACATGACCCATGTTGTTGTAGGCTGCGCGGATCTCCGAACCGTTGCTGATCCGGCCGGTGAACCACGGGCGCAGGTAACAGCTATCCCCTACTGCAATATCGCGGGCCAGGGGCGTGGTCAGGATGGCGGTGGCGATGTTCCCGTCATAGCTGATCTCGTCGATGAGATAGCTGTCGAACTCGTGGCCGATCACATGGCCGGGGCTGACGATGGGGCCAACGCCTGTGAGGTCAAACTGGATGGCGATCGATCCCTTGAGGGCGATAGCGGAGTATGTGGCCGTGAAGTCGCCGTCCCAATTCTCCTGATTGGACCACGTCTGCCCGTTGTCCCACGGCACAGCGGTGCGACCACGGCGGCGGCTGTAGGCAACCTGAGGGGAAGGCGCCAGGCGCACGCGGAACACTTGCCCGCCGATCTTCGACATGATCCACGACGCGAGCGGGAAGTCCCACTCGGTGTTGATGATCGCGGGCTGCATTTCCAACACTGAGAAGCCGCCGGGCTCCGGGGTTATGAACTGTGCGCCGCCTGCAGTCAGGCCGCCGTCGTAGCCAGCCCCCGGCGTGTGGAAAAGCTGCGTTTCGATGCGAAAGGTGGGGAACTGGTAAATCTTCGTCATGTGGCGAACGCCCCATCCACGTCGAGCTGCTGCAGGAGCGTTTGCAGGTCCCGCTTCATCTGGTCGTAGGTTTCCTGGCCGCCCTGGCGCACAAGCTGCGCGATACCGTCCAGCCCGACCGCGCCCGCGAACTGGAACGTTGGGTTGTAGTCGCCCATGCGGACGCTAGGCTTGCTGTTGCCGCCATGGATCTGCACGCCGAGCGAGCCGTTCGCGCCGCGCTTGAGCGGCATGATCGCTTCGGGGCCTGCCTCGCCCATCTCACCGAGCGCGCCACCGTTGGCGAAGCGGAACAGGGTGGGCGACGTGACGATGCTGTTGGTGAAGGCACCGCCGTTGGCAAAGCGCTGGGCAGTACCGAAAGCTCCACCGTTTGCCCACTTGATGCCCTTTGAAATGCTGGTCCAATCGATCGACGAATTTCCAGTGCTGACCAGGCTGCTGGACGAGCTTCCACCTCCACCGAAGATGCTCGACATGAAGCCGCCGCCTCCGCCTGAGAACATGCTGTCCAGGAAGCCGTTCAAGGTCTTGTCGAGCAGCTTATCGATGATCCGATTGAGGCTGTTGATCACGCTGTCGGCGAATGTCTTGAAGAGGTTTCCACCCTCACGGACGCCGTTGATCCAGTCAGTGAAGAAGCCCTTCGTCACCTCGCGCGCGTCCGCGATCGCCTGCGCCTGCTGGTCGATGGCATAGCGAGCTTCGGCGTATGCCTCTGCCTGGCGCCGGGTCTTCTCTATATCGACGTCCTTGAACGCCACGCCCGCCTGCAGGGCCTTGTTGATGAGGTCCTGCTGGTAGTTGTAGGCGATCAGCTCTTTGCCAGTGAGGCCGAGGGACGCGCGCTCGACGTCGAGCTGGCGCATGTTCTCGGCGTGCGCCTTTGCATTGTCCGCAGCCACTTGAGCGCGGATGTTCGCATACTCCTTGTCCGCAAGGGCTTCCGCGGCGCTACGGATCACCTCCCGATCATTCTCGGTCAAGGTAATGTGCTGCTGAATCGCGCGGTTCAGTGCCTCCTGCTCATACCGGAGCGCCGACAGATCGCGCCCATAGACCCCAATCTGCGCCGATGCATCCTTGAGGCCCTGCCACTGCTGCATGAACTGCTGGCGGGTGTCCTCACGGAAGGCCGCAACCCGGTTCGCCTCGGATAGCTGCGCCATCGCTGCCGCGAGGGACTTGATCTGAGCGACTTGCTGCGGGTTGAGCTTCAAGCCGTGCTCGGACGCCTTGTTGAACAGGTCTTGCTCATAGGTGACACGGGCCAACGCCTCGCCATAGAGCCCGATCTGCGCGCGAGCCTTGGTGAGATCGTTCTCCATCTTCTGCGCCTCCTTGAGGAGGTCGCCGAAGTCATATTTATGGGCACCGGCAGCGGGCTTGTCATACATAGCCTTGGCCATTTCAGCCTGGCGATCCTGCGCATTCTTCCGGGCTTGCTTGACCACGTCATCCATGAAGCCCTGCGCGTCGGCGTAGGCATCCTTGTAGCCCTGAACGAGCGTGCTGAACGGATTAGCCGCCTCACCCTTGCGCACGTTGTCCATTGCGACTTTGATCGCGTAGAAGCCGCCGGTGAAAGCCGCATAGATGCCGGCGATCGTTGCGCGGGAAGCATCCGCCATCCAGTCGAGGAAAGCGTTCCAACCGCTCTTGAGGTCGGCTGTCGACAGCCCGAAGGCGTTGACGATGCGCTCGAAACCGACTTGGAACACGGCCTTGAAGGTGTCGCCCCAAGTGACCGTGACGGCGTTGAGCTTCTTCACCTCCTCCTTGGTGTAGCCCATGGCGGTCGTGTACTTCTTGAGTCCGCTGTCATCATTGGCCTGATGGGTAATGGCGGAGATAGCCGCAGCCAAAAGGCCCGCAGCTAGGATCAGCGGGGCAAACGGGGCCAGGAATGCCAAGACCTCTGCTGCGGCAGCACGGAACACGGCACCGACCGTTGCCCCGGTAGCTGCCGCCCTGTTCTGCAGGATGTCGAGAAGCTGCGGCCCCTGCTGGATTGCGATCATGAAGGGCGACATGCCCATGGCGGCGGTCACACCAATGTCCGCCAACTGACGAGAGGCGTTCAAGCCGTCCTGGGCCGTGAACTTGATGGCCGTGCTGACCTTCTTGGCGCTTTCCTCGACTTGCCCGAGGCTGTTGCGATAGGCGATGATATGGGCGTCGGATTGCTGCGTTGCCGACGCCTGGCTCGCTAGGGCTTGCTGCCAAGCCGTCACATGCGCATTGGCCTGCATCTGCTGCGCCGACAGAGCGGCCAGATGCTGGGTGTAGGCGATGACATGGCTGTCAGCGGCCGCGAGCGCGCGTGAGACATTGTCATTCGCCGCCGCAACACCCTGAGACGCCTTTCCCATCCGATCCAGCGAACTGACGATCACGCCGAGCTTCGCGTCCATGGACTGCATGGCAGCGACGATCTTGCTGATCGACCCGGAGTTCAGTCCGGCGGCTGCGCCCGCTCGTTTCGCCGCGGCAGAGAATGTGTCGAGGTCGTTGGCAGCCCGCAGCACAGACGAGCTTTCGACGTTCATCTGTAGGGCGGCGACTTCGGTCATCTCTTCCTCACATCCGGCCTGCAAATGCAGCCATGAATTGTTCCTCTGCCGTCATCTGCGGGGCCTTCTCGGCAGGCTTTTCGCTTCGGGCGAGATAGACCTTGTCCATCGCACGCATGCAGTGCTCGAACATTTCAGCGTCGTCGTAGGACCACCCTTGGGTGTGCCGATCGATGGCGCTTGCCGGTATCTCTCCCTCTGCCATGCCGATTTGCCGTTCGGTTGAGAGGCGGAAGAATGCGGTGTACCAACCGCCGAAGCCGTCGATGAAATCGGGCGGAAGAAGGTCGTCCGGGATCTCAGGCCCATCCTCTTCCGCCAGCTTCTTTGCCGCGCTGTAGGCGTCTCCATGTTCGAGAGCCCAGCGCAGCACATCGGTCAGTTTCCCGCCGCTTCCTTGGCGCGATCAGCGATCTTCTCGGCCACGCGATCGCCAGCCCACTCCACGCCTGCACGGTAGGCGGCCCCGATGCCAAGGTTATCGTTGGCGGTGAGCAGCATGACAGCATTGTCCTTGCTGTAGGGAAGCGGTTCGCCGTTAGCGGTCATCGCCGTGAAGCCTTCCGCCTTGGACAGGTCCCAGTCGAGCAGGATGTGCTCGGCGAGGGGCTTCCCGGTAGCGATCTGGAAACCGACGGCGCCTTCATCGGTGCGCAGCTTCTTGCCGCTGCGACGAGCAAGGCCGGCGGTTGCGACCTGGAACGGCTTGTAGTTCGTCGAGCGGACCAGCAGCCGGACACCCTCAAGGGTGGGGATGTCGTCGATCCACTCGCCTTCGTCGATGCTGATCTGATTGCTGAGGGCGGAAATATCCATGCGATGTGTCCTCGGGCCGGTTCGGGTCTAAGGACGGCAGGGGACCCGATCCCCGCCGCCCCTAGCTGGTCAGACGCGAACGAGGTTGGTGTTCGGCTTGATCGAATGGGTGCCCATCTGCGCGGTGTTGGCCTCGCCTCCGTTCTCCGACGCCGAAAGGGCGATGCCGTAGAACATGACGGTGCGGCCAGCGGGCTGCGCGGTGGCGGTGATGGAGGTTGCGGTGCCCGCGGCCGTGGTCGCGATCGCTGCGCCGCCGGGGGTGGCGGAAACCGAGAAGGTGGTCGGGGTCAGGCCAGCTGCAACCACATAGTAAACGGTGCCAGCGGTCAGGCCGGTGGGCAGAGTGCCGCCGGTCGCGGCGAAGATGACCGGAGAGCCGGCCTTGAGCCCATGGCCACCGGGCCACGTGACCACACCAGGAGTCGCAACACTGATCGTGACCGGGCCATTTGCCGCGCAGCCAGCGCCCCACTCGATCTTGAAGGCGTAGTTCGAGCAGTCGTCGACAGCCTGACGAAGCCTGTTCTGGCCCGGGTCGCTGTAGTCAGGGGCGAACACGTTCTGCATTTCAGCAGCATTCTTCGTGCCCTTGATCGTCTCGGTGCGATCGGCGTCGATGAAGTTCTGGCTGATCGCTTCGCGAGCGTCACCAAGGGCGCCGGCGTTCGTCCAGCCATTGATCTGGAGCCACTCGGTTTCCTGCGGCGCGAAATCCGTGAGGTCCACGGTAAGGTCGGTAGGCAGCGCTACGCGCGTCCCGATGTAGATCTTCGATCCTGCGACAGCCTGCAATGCCATGTTCGGTGCTCCCGTTGCCCAGGCATCGCTGGGTGGCGCTTTGGTTGCCGAACATTACAGGCATGTCAAACGATACGCAAGATATGTGCGTGACAGCGCATCATTAGTTCGCTTGACGGCATGATTGGACATCTCCTTCATCCACGATCATAGTCGCCCTCAGGGGGAATCATGCTCTACGCGATCATCTTGGCGTCAACTGCGGCGGCGCCCGGCGTCTGTCAGAAACTCGAAGCTGAATATGAAGGCGCGTCCAAGCGTCTTGCCATGTCGTTTGCTGCGGATAGTGGTGACGTCGCTGAACGCCGAGGGTCGAGTATTCGCGCGCAGGCAAGCGAGACGCTTAAACTGCTACAGGCGCACAGATGCTCGGTGCCAACCGCCACGCCGGCCGCGCAGCCATATGTCAGCCAAGCACTTCGCTGTCAGCTGGATCGCGTGAAGGGAATTGATGATCCGAACGCCGTAGAGCCCGACAGTTGCGACATGACGCGCTGGGTCAGGAAGTAGGATTCGCGGTGTTGGGGCCGATACTGCGCACCTTGAGGCACTTCTTCTGAAATTTACCGAGGTCGCGATCGATCCATTTGGCCGCGACGGGGTGGCGATAGAATACCCGAATAAGCGTTTGGCCGCCCTCAACCCTGACCTTGTATCGCAGCCATGGATCATTCGGCGTTCCGAACGCTCCACCCGGCCCCGCGTCGATATCAGATCCGCCATCAACAACGATAGGCATGACCGCGCCGTACATGCGCGCCAACTGCCTAGCCAAACAGGCCGAGGCTTCCGTTTGGCTCATGTCCAGAACCGCGACCTTGCCCCAATCCCTATGAGGAAAATCGGTATCATCACCGGCATAGGCTGGCGCAATGACACTGGCAGCGAATCCAGCGAGGATCAGGGCGGGGGTTTTCATGGCGGGGAAAGTGCCATCATGGCGGGCGCTTGGCCAGCCTAGTCGCCGAACATGCGGCGCTGCACTTCCTTGTCATTGATCTGAAAGCGGCGGCTGATGAAGTCGATGATCTGCTTCCCTGCCTCGGTAGCCGCTACCTTGTGGCCCTTGCAGGTCAGGCAATGCAGGCTCGGCGCAAACTCGTAGGGGTCTTTTTTGCGATACTTCCCCGTGCCGTTGCAATCGGTGCACGGCTCTTCAAGAGGCGGCAGTCCTGAGTTGTGGCCTTCCATCTGTCATCTTCCGTATCGTTGAGGCTGATGCCTTGTGCGAGCTATGGGCGGGCGTCTCTGCGGACGGTTAGGCGGGCGGATCAATCTCGGCATAATGGGTGATGCCGGACAGTTCCCCGCCAACGCCGGTGTCCTGCCAGCCTGGATCACCTTGACCGAAGTGGGCATGCTCCTGCCAGCACGCCACGTCGGCATTTTCGCCGTCCCACACCAGAACCTCGCGCCCATCTTTCAGCGCATCCGGCAGGCCGGCGATGGGGCACCAATCGATCGCCATCACCCTTCCTCCAGCGCTGCGTCGATCATGGCAGGGAACGTCTCGCTCGGGAGCGGATCATACCCGAACTTCTCACGATCCTCGGCGACGGAGATCATCGCCTCACTCGGCTCCCGGATGGCCTGCAGGACGGCGCGGGCAAGTGTGAGTACGTCAGCCTCGGTGAAGGGGCAAAGGTCGCTAGTGCCTTCTCGCGTGAGGGGGTAATCGCCGAGGTCGGGATCAGCGTTGAGGATCGGAAATCCGTCCTCGCCTCTCGCTTCGCACATCGCTCGACAGGCGCGTTCGAGGGGCGTCATTCAATGACACCCTTAATGCGAACCGGTTGAGCCGCTGCAATCTCAATCATCTGCGTGGGCGCAGGCATTGCGACAGGACGCCATCCGTCGATCCCGGCAGCTGCATTAAGCAAACGGGCAATTTCAGCAGCGAGTTGCGGCGTAAAGGATGTAGCGATCACATCGCCGCCATTGTCGATTACGTTCCGGCCGTAAGCGCGAACGGGAACGAACACCTGTGACGGCGGTGTGAATTGGGTTAGGTCTAGGTTAGCCATCGTGCGTCGCCTCGCATGGGTGGTCAGGGTCGGCGGTGTTAGCGCACCGCTGGCCCGATCATACCACGGCGGGAACGGTCACGCTACATCGACGACCAGAACACCCGCACCACCGCAACGCGATAGGTGCCATCGACATAGGGCTGCATCGAGGCGCTGTCCTGCGTGACGCGCAGGCGCGAGGGGCCATAGGTCATGCACAGGTCTTCCGGGAAGTGCGCCGCGACCTGACCGGCAATTTCCTTGAGCTGGGTATGAGTGACAGCGCGCGCGATCGGCCACTGGACCGTCAGCATGAGAGTGCCGCTGCGTATGCCGGGAACGCCTGAGATGCCGCCGCGCACAGGGTCGTTCACCACGTCGGAGATCGTAAGAAAAGGTGCGGGGCCGACGCTATCGGTGGGCGGCACGATGGTCGCATCAGGCTCGAACCTTGGCAGCACTGGCGATGTCACCAGCGTGTCGATGCGCCCCTTGAGCGCAAGCCAATCTGTCGTCTCGATCGCGGGCATCAGCGTTTCCTCGGCTTTGCCAGTGCGGCGTTCGTTCCGCGCGTGAGCGGCTTGATGTCAGTAGTCTTCACGAACTCCCTGCGCTGCACTTCCCGCTCAACGGCCTCTCGGATAAAAGTCGTGCGATCCTCGCCGTCTTTTAGAACGGCCTGAATACGCGCCAACGTGCCCGCCTCGAAAGCGGCCTCTCTTTTCTCAGGGAATCGCAGTTTTCGGCCCACCGCCGGGGCGCTAGCGCATATGCCTTTTTCTGCCAAGGTGGAGTTATTTCGCATATGCCTAATTGACCTTATAACCCATATGCCTTATCGGTAACGCATATGGGTTATTTGTTCAAGTGATGGAGTTCCTATGACTACGCAAACGACTTCCGCCACCCCTGTGCCTGCACAGACCGTCCGCACGTCGTCGGGCCTCCGGGATACGCTGTTTGACGCTCTGGATGGTATTCGAGCAAAGACGATGACGCCTCCCGAAGCGCAGGCGATCAGCAAACTTGCCGCACAGATCACAGGGTCTGTTCTCACCGAGATCGAATTTTACAAACATATCGGTCGCCACAATCTGGAAGGCGGCAAGGTAGCTTCGGTTATCGTGTTGGGATCAGAGGGCGACGCTCATCAATGAGGCGAAGCTACCACGGCGGCTGCCAGCGTTCGCTTTACGAACTTTGGGCCGCGTCAGGCATTCCTACTTTAGGGACAAAGGAGGGGTGGCAAATCTACAAAGGGCTTATCCCGAAGCCCCGCGCGGCATCTGACGGCTGCGGCATCCGTACTGGACCCTGCATGTATAGCCGCAAACGTCGGGCGCTGGCTGATATGATGCTTGCCAGCGGCAACCCTACTTCGTTTTGCGCAGTATGCGGCAAGTACCTTTCTCAAATGGGTGCGGAAATTGCTGGCTTCCCGTCAGTTAGGCGGGTGTGTCAAGACTGCGGGCGAGTGTTAAGCCGCGTGTATGCCTATCGCATAAATAGGTTCAATGAATGCCGCCCTCTAGAAGAACTTTCAGAGATTGAGCAGGTAGAGGTGCGCGACCTCTGCGCATTGTATGCGGTCGCCACTCATCTGAGAAACAAGTCAAAAGCGCTATGAAGCCACGCCCCACACCCGCAGAACTTCGTCAACTGCTCCGCTACGAGCCTGAGACAGGCAAGCTGTTCTGGCTTCCCCGAACCGCCGACCAGTTCCCCGACCGCCGGTCATTCAGCACATGGACCTCCCGTTTTTGCGGTAAAGAGGCCTTCATCAGCATCACGCCAGACGGCTATAAGTACGGCGGGATATGGGGGGTTAAGCACTATGCCCACCGGGTGATATGGGCGATCCTGCATGGCGAATGGCCACCGAACGACGTAGACCATATCAATGGCGACCGTGCGGATAACAGGCTGTGCAATCTGCGGGCGGCAACGCGCGCTGAAAACCTGAGAAACACTGGCGCGCGCCCTCACAATCGGCTTGGCGTAAAGGGCGTTACCCTGCTCGCGTGCGGAAAATATCGAGCCGAAATCAAGGCGCCCGAAAGTAAGCGCCATTTAGGCCGCTTTGACACGCTGGAGGAAGCAAGAGCCGCCTATAACGCCGCCGTGCTGGAGGCGCATGGGGAGTTCGCGAGACTGAGTTAGCCCTTCCTAAGCTTGGCCACCTGCTCAGCCAAAATGGCAGGCCATTTGGCGGCTGCGGCTTCGGCAAATCCATAACCCGAGCGATTGCTATATCCAGTAGTGATTACCGCTTGCGCAGAGCCGTAATAACGGCCTGCACTATCAGTTCCTACATACCCGAAATTCATGCGGCGAGCATAGGCGGCAGTCCAACCGATATAGACTGTTTCGCCGGGCTTGATGGCGCCGATACCGGCCGAGAAACTGCCCGCCG
>NZ_ALVC01000052.1:0-18569 GCF_000293195.2 Sphingomonas sp. LH128 | reverse complement strand
TGGGCGGCGTCTTGAGATACTCGATCACATGCGGTTCGATGCCCGCATTGCGGATCATGGCCAGGGCATTACGAGAGGTCCCGCAAAGCGGGTTATGATAGATCACAATATCGGTCATTATTGCCTCTTCAGCAGCAGGTGAGTTCGGCCAGAAGCGGCTCGCACAGTTCGGCGCGCCCCTGGCAGCAATCCTTGGCCAGACACACCATTCAGTTCGTGCGGCGCGTCGAGGTTGGCGCGCTGA
The DNA here is from genome assembly GCF_000293195.2 of Sphingomonas sp. LH128. Taxonomy (NCBI): domain Bacteria; kingdom Pseudomonadati; phylum Pseudomonadota; class Alphaproteobacteria; order Sphingomonadales; family Sphingomonadaceae; genus Sphingomonas; species Sphingomonas sp. LH128. The sequence continues at coordinate 18,325 of NZ_ALVC01000052.1, read as the reverse complement.
ATCTGCTGCCGGCCACGTTTCTCGGAGAACACCAGCCCTGCCTTCACCATCACGGCGAGGTGCGTCGAGAACGTGCTCTGGGCCGGCCCGGATGACTCGACCAGTGCGCAGCCTTAGAGCGATTGATCCCGTGTAACCGGATCGAAAACCGCTCTAACTTCCAGTTCAACGGATCGGGCTTTGCCCGGCCCACCCGGGCAGATGCTGGGCATCCCGTTCACGCGCGAGGATCAGCGCGTGTGCGACCGCCTCTGGATATTCGCTGTCCAGCGCCTTCCTGCGGATGTGATCGCGAAAATAGTCCGCCCAGAGAAATTCCGAATAGGGCGTCTGCGTCTTGGCGAAGCCGCCTGCCTCTCGCACGTCGCCGGCCAGGGAGCGATAGGGATCATCGATCAGCCCCCCGACATGGTGCGGAATATCCTTCCATGGGCAGGGGCGCCCTTCCTCATCATAAGGATGCAGCCAGTTGTGCGCGTCCATGAAAGCGAAAAAGCGTTTCTTTGGCAGATGATCGAGCCGGGCGAGGATGGAGATCAGCACCATTTCCACGCCCTCCAGATGCAGCGCCAGCGCAAGATGATGATGATCGACGATCCACGGCCGCTTTTCGGGGCCAATCACCGCCGGGATCATGCGCTCGCCCAGATAGCGCCCGGCTTCGTCGTGCGGCCGCTCACGCCAAGCTCGCGCCTTGCGCTCCACCTCGCGCATGCCGACTGTCATCTGGGTAGGGCGCAGGTCGCTGATCTTCACCGGGTCCAGTATCGGCTGGATGAGGGTCGCGATCGACATCGTCAGTTCTCCTTCAACGCCAAAGCGACGGCGTCCGCAACGCTATAGGTGCCGGTGGATGCCAGTTCATCCTGTCCGCTGGCACGCAATATTCCGCGCACCCGGTCATGCGCGCGGGCCAGGATGAGGCGACAGTTTATCGTACGCAAGGCCGTGGCAAACTCGCCCAGCGCCTCTACGCCCGTGCTGTCGAGATCGTCGCTCTCCTCCAGGCTCAGGATCAATGTGCCAGGCTTCCTCTGCCGCGCTCTGTCGGCCATGGCCCGCAGCACGCTCTCGGCATTGGCGAAGATCAGCGGAGCGTTGGGCCGGACGATTATGATACCCGGCAGCGCCGATGTGTCGGGATGGCGCTGGCGATCGACGAAGTCATGGCCATCACCCACTCGCCCCAGTTCGCTGAAGGACGGATGCGACAGACGATAGAGCAGTTCGACGATCGACAACGCGATGGCCGCCAGCATGCCGTTGAGTACGCCGAGTGCCAGCACGCCCAGTGTTGCCGTCACTGCCACCCACTGGTCCCGCTGGAGGTGGAACAGCCAGAGCAGCGGCGCGGGCGAGAGAGCATGGGTCAGCGCGCCGATCACCACGGCGGCGAGAACCGGCTCCGGAATATGGGCGATGAGCGGCGTCGCGAACAGAGCGAGGGCCAGAAGCGCCAGGCTGGCCGTCAAAGCAGCCATGCGGCCGGTCGCGCCGGCACTCGCATTGGCATTGCCGGCGGAAAAGCCCGCGCCCACCGGCATGCCGTGCGCCAGGGCAGAAAGGCTGTTGGCAAGGCCGAGCCCGGCCAGTTCCCGATTAGGGTTCACGCTGTCGCCATGCGCCAATGCAAGGCCGCGGATGGTGCCCCAGCTTTCGGCAAAAAGGATGAGCGCGATCGGAGCGGCCAACTGGGTCAGGCGCGCCCATGTCGAAAAATCGTCGGGCAGACGTAAATCCGAGAAGGCGAGCGCGACCGGTCCCGCCTCCGCCACGCCCCATGCCGACAGGTCCATGGCTTGCCCCAGTGCGATCCCGGCAAGGATCACCAGCAAGGCAGCAGGAATACGCGGCGCGCGGCGCAGCAAGAGCAAAGCACACAGCGCGCCCACTCCGATCAGGATGCTCGGCCAGTGCCAGCGCCCGACCTGTGCCCCAAGGCCATCGAGCACCGAGAGGATGGAACCCCCATCAACGCGTACACCTGCGATGTTGGGCAATTGCTTGATGATGATCGTGATCGCCAGTCCGAAGGTGAAGCCGCGCAGGACGGGGCGGGAGATGAAGTCGGACAGCCCGCCGACCCGAAAGGCCGCAAGGCCCAGGAATATAACGCCCGCAATCAGCGTGAGCGCCGTCGCCATCATTCCCCTGTCTGCAGCATTTGCATTCAGGCCGATCAGCGCGGCGGCAAGGATCGCGGCCGAGGAGGATGTCGGCGAGACGATGGCATAGCGGCTGCGACCGACGACCAGATAGGCGAGCCCACCGGCGATTCCGGCTGCCAGCGCGCGACCGGGGGGCAGGCCCGCTATCCCGGCATAGGCAATCCCTTCGGGCAGGACGAGGCCGGCCACGGATAGCCCAGCCACCACGTTCCGTGCGATCGATTGCTGCATCGCGCTGCCTCCTCCCGGCTATTCCGTGTAATGCCGACATCACCGGGGGGCAATCGCCAGCGCGGATTACGGCCTGCCCAAACCTGGCGATCGAATATCGGTTGCTGCATGACTGCACTGGGCCAGCCAGTTCCGAAGCATTCTACCCGTCTTTCGATGGCGTCATTGCGCAGCACTGCAAGCTGGATATTGTTGTCAACAATGCCGCCGTCGCGCGGTTCGAGATGGCCGATAGCCTGACCCAAGACACCTTTCACAAGCAGTTCAATGTCAATGTGCTCGCCTATTTTCTCCAAGGGTGCGCGCGGTGTCTGAAGCATCAGGGCCGGGTCTGGCCTGAAATCTGCGCCTTGCGGAAGCAGGCGGGGACGTGGTCGTTGGTGATGCCGACGGCCTGCATCCAGGCGTAAACGATCGTCGGCCCGACGAACTTGAAGCCTCGGGCCTTCAGGTCCTTCGAGAGGATCGCCGACAGCGCGGTCTGCGCATCGGTGACCTTGCCCTCGATCGGTGTGCCCGAAGTAAAGGACCAGCAATAGGCGGCGAAATCCTCGCCGCGATCCTGCATCTCGTTGTAGATTTGCGCGCCCCGGATCGTCGCTTCGATCTTGGCTCGTGCCCGGACAATGCCGGGATCGCCCATGAGGCGTTCGATATCCTGCCCGTTGAACCGGGCGACCTTCTGAGGATCGAACCCGGCGAAGGCTGCGCGGAACGCCTCGCGCTTGCGCAGGATGATCTCCCAGGAAAGTCCGGCCTGGAAACCTTCCAGCATCAGCGTCTCCCAGAGCATGCGGGAATCGCGTTCGGGCACGCCCCATTCGGTATCGTGATACTGCTGCATAAGCGGGTTCGATCCCGCCCAGCCGCAGCGTTGCTTGTCGTCCATAGTCGGCTCCTCCTGTCGCGTCACTGATCGACTATATGCGTATCGGCGATTGTCTCTGCAAAGCCGTTCCCGAACAGCGTGGCCGGGGTCTGGAAGCCCGGCCGCGCCTCGCCTCCGATGACCCGCCGTGCCGCTTCCGCCGCGGCGATCGTCGTGAAGGTATAACCGTTTACGGTATCGAGCAGCGAGCGAACCACGGTTCCGTCCCTACCCGTCACTTCCACTGCCGCATGGTAGCGATTGGCTTCGCGCTGTTCCAGCGTGGGACCATCCGGCATTTGCGCCAGATCGCCCTCGGGGAAGGCGCCCTCCGACACGTGAACGAACGTCTCGATGTTCGGGATGCCCGTGGAGTGCCAGATCGTGATGAGATCGGGCAGCGTCACCGGGAAGGCCATGGCCGGGCCCTTGCCGAAATCGAAGGCGCGGACCTCATCCGCATTGCGGCCGACCAGCGCGCCGTCGACGCGGTGGAGCGTCTGCGCCGTCACGTTCTCGCTGGCGCTGACCGCCGACCCGCGCGAGAAGCCGCCGGTGACATGCAGCGCGATGCGAAGCTTGATGGGAGCGGCACCCCGCTTAGCCGCGTGTCCGGCCAGCGATCCGAGCATTGCCACGCTGCCGCCGCATCCGGGCAACAGCATGACGCCCGCCGCCCTGGCTTCAGCATCCAGCGTCTCGGCAAGCCGGTAGCTGTCCATCTCGGCCGCAATGTCGAGATAGTGGACTCCGGCTGCCAGGCATGCACGCATCAGCGGCTCAGCCGTGTGCATGAAAGGCCCGGCGCAGTTCACCAGCACGCCGATGCCGTCCATCGCCGCGTGCGCAGCGGCGCGATCGTCGGCCGTGAACAGCCGGTACTCCGCGCCGAGTTCCGCGGCGAGCAGTTCGAGCCTGCCTTGGTCCTTCACTCGTCCGGCGATCACGAAGTCCAGCCCGTGCGCCTTCGCGTTAGCGCAGACCATGCGCCCGGTGTACCCGGCCGCGCCGTAGATGATCAGTTTCGTCATGTCAGTGCTGCCAGTTCTTGTAGGTGAATTCGAGGCTGTATCCGTCCGGATCGAGCACGTTCGCGGCGTAATAGCGTGGATCGTAATAGAGCCGGGGGCCGGGCGGTCCATTGTCGGTCGCGCCCGCGGCGATGGCGGCGGCATAGGCGGCATCCACCTCCGCTTGCGAACTGGCGATAAAGCCGACATGCGCCGCATTGCCCTCGACGGTGCCCTCCCGCAACCAGAAAGCCATCCGGTTGTCCTTGCCGAACCCCTTGAGGTCCGGATGCCCGGGAGGGCCGTCCTTTCCATCGTAATCGACCCGCTGCGTGATCCCCAGCGGTGTCAGTACGGCGGTGTAGAAGGCGACCGCGCGATCGAGATCGCTGACCGACAGGAAGACGTGATCGAGCATGTGGCTCTCCCGTTCAGATGATGTAGCCGCCGGCGATTTCGATCGACTGCGCATTGACCCAACGATTGTGATCGGAAAACAGCCCCGCGATGGCACCGCCGACGTCGTCCGGTTCGCCGACCCGGCCGAGCGCGGTCTGCCCGGCCAGCATGGCCTCGAACTCGTCATCGAGACCGCCGCCCAGATCGGTGCGGATCGCGCCCGGTGCGATGGAATTGGCACGGATGCCGCGATGCCCGAACTCCTTCGCCATGTAGCGGGTAAGCACTTCGAGCCCGCCCTTGAAGCTGGCGTAAGGGGCGACACCGGCGGTCGCGACGCGGGTTGTGGCGCTGGCGACATTCACGATATGCCCGCCATTGGCCATGAGCGGCAGCAGCGTCTGCGTCAGGAAGAACGGTCCCTTGAGGTGCACGGCGAACAGGCCGTCGAACTCCGCTTCCGTGACCGTCGCGATCGGATTGAAGACGCCGTAACCCGCGTTGTTGACGAGGCCGTCGAAATCCTCGCGGCCCCAGTGGGTCTTCAGCGCGGCACCGACGGCATCGCGGAAGGCGAGAAACACGGAGGTGTCAGCGACGTCGAGCTTCAGTGCGGCCGCCTTGCCGCCATCCGCCTCGATCCCGGCCACGACGGCCTCGGCACAGGCGGGGTTGCTGTTGTAGGTGAGGATCACCCCCATGCCTTCCCTGGCGCAAAGGCGGGCGGCGCTGGCACCGATGCCCCGGCTTCCACCGGTGATGATGACGATTTTCATTGGGTAGTTCCTCGCGATGTTGTCGAGCCTTGAACTACGCCGACGAGCCGGACGGCGCTCACCGGATCCTCTTCGATCCATGCCTGTTTCTGCTTTTGACTTGGCCGGGTGAACTGCGCGTGAGATGGTCATGCGCATGAACGCGAACCTTACCGAACTGCGCCGCCTGGCCGCGCATGCCGAGAACCGGCGCACCGACACAGGCATACCCCGGGTCGCGATGGTGCAGGGCGAAATTCCCGAACATCAACTGGCGGCGGTCTACGATCCGATGATCAACCTCATTCTCACCGGATCGAAGACGATGACGGTCGGAGACCGCACTCTGCGCTACGATCCGGCCACCTACTTCGTGATGTCGATCGACCTTCCGGCGGTGGGCTCGGTTCACCCGACCGAGACCGGCGAGCCCTATCTGGCAGTGAGCCTCACGCTGGAGCCGACGATCGTTGCGAACCTGCTGGCCGACCTGCCCAAACCTGCCGGAGGCGATCTCTACAGCCCCGGTTTTTCGATTGCGCCGGTGACGGACGAACTGCTCGACGCCTGGCTGCGCATGCTGCGCCTGATGGAGCGCCCCGCCGATATCGCTGCTCTGGCTCCCGCCTATGAACGTGAAATCCTCTACCGCGTCCTCCAGGGACCGCATGGCTGGATGCTGCGTGACATTGCTGCGCCTGGCACCGCGCTTTCGCGCGTCAGCATCGCCATCCAATGGATACGTGAGAATTTCACCAGGCCGCTGAGAGTCGAGGCCCTGGCCGCGATGGCGGCACTCAGCGTTTCCGCGTTTCACCGGCACTTCAAGGCAGTCACGGCGCTTAGTCCGCTTCAGTATCAGAAGCGGATTCGGTTGCTGCATGCCCGGTCGTTGCTGATCGCCGGAGAGGGAAACGCGACCTCGGTTTCATTCGGCGTAGGCTACGAAAGCCCGACCCAGTTCAGCCGGGAGTATGCCCGCTATTTCGGGACGCCACCATCGAAGGATACGCTGCAGATTGTGGGCAGGGTCAATTCGAAGAGGCCGTAGCTGGCGGCACCACATCAAGAGCTTGGACGCCACGGCTATACCTGAGAATGATAAATCGACCATTGAACGACCGGCCAAAGGCCCGTTGCTCCAACACGCCTCGCGCCTCTTCCAGCAACGGCAACGCTGCTTCCAAGTCCACCGAATGGCCTGGTCCGATCGACCGTGAGGCGGAAATCGCCGCGACGACCATGCCGTTCGCATCCCGCAGCGGCACGGCGATGCATGCCAGCCCTTCGCTGATCTCTTCACGGTCACAGGCGAAACCCAACCGGCGCACCGCAGCAAACTCTTTCGCAAGCGCGCGTGGCTCGGTGATCGTATGCGCAGTCAACTGAACGAACGGACCGGCCTCCAGATAGCGGGCCTGCTCCCCGTCCGGCAGATGCGCCAGCAGGACCTTGCCGATCGCGGAGCAATAGGCTTCCAGCTGCATCCCCACTTTCGTGAACAAGTCGCCGCCCGCCTTGACGCGGTACGTCACCATATCGCCGTCGAGAGTGCCCAGTTGAACCACACAGTCCAGTCGCCTCGCGAAGTCGGGCAACAATTGGCGGCCGATACCGGACAGCACCTCCGGCACGCTGATCCGGCCCGCGAAGGCGAGCATTCGCGGGCCGGCAACATGACGCCCGCCTCCAACCGGCGTCAGCAACCCTGCGTCACGCAACGCGGCAAGATGCCGGTGCATGGTTGCCACGGGCACATTGAGACCGCCCGCAAGCGATGAGGCGCGGCTGCGCCCGCCATCGACCAGGACCGCTTCCAGCAAGTCCATTGCCCGCTCGAAAGATGAAAGGCGTGGCATTCCATTTCTCATATTGTGAGAAGTAAACCTGCTAGCCAACTGGCGCAAGTCATGCCGCGCATCTATGCTCGACGGCAAGCGAGAGGGAGACCATCGGTAATGACCGAAACACCGCACGAGAGCCTGGCGAAAAGGCTGCGCGACGCATACGTCGCGGGCGCCGTACCGCCGCTACGAGATGGACTTGAGCCGGTGGATGCGGCGGGCGCCTATGCCGTGCAGGAGATCAACACGCGTCACTGGCAGGCACAGGGCCGTCGCATCGTCGGCAGGAAGGCGGGGCTGACGGCAAAGACGGTCCAGCTACAACTCGGGGTCGATCAACCGGATTTCGGCGTCCTGTTCGATGACATGCGCATCGCTGATGGCGGGCGCCTCGCGGCTTCCCGGACGATCCAGCCGAAGGCCGAAGCCGAGATCGCGCTCGTGCTGGCACGCGACCTGCCGGACGACACGACCACCGCCGCGCAGGTGGGCGCGGCGACGGGCTCGGTTCACGCCGCGATCGAGATCGTCGATTCCCGCATCGCCGACTGGAAGATCACCTTTGCCGATACCGTGGCGGACAATGGATCGTCCGCCTTCTTCGTGATCGCAGAGGAAGGCGTTCCGATCGCCGGGCGCGACTTGTGGAGTTGCGGCATGGTGATGACGGTGAACGGCGCGATCGCATCGATCGGCGCTGGCGCTGCCGCCCTCGGCCATCCGCTCGAAGCGGCCGCCTGGCTGGCACGCACGCTGGCGGCACGGGGCGATCCGCTCAAGGCAGGCGACATACTGCTTACCGGCGCACTGGGGCCGATGGTGCCTCTCTCGCCGGGAGATCAGGTGCGCGCCGTGGTCGGCGGCATCGGCGAACACGCGCGCCAACATCGACCTGCTCAAGGCCAGGCTTATGGCACCCGCATGATCCGAATTGCAGGGAATGTGAGTTAGGCCCCTGTTTGCGCGTCGATTGACAGCCAGGAGCAACAATCCAGACTCGCTTATCGCTTTATTTGAAAATCGACCGGAACGGTCAGTTCGACACTATCGGGTTTTTCCTTGGGTATCGCAGGCAGCGGCTGTGCCCGCTGTAGAGTATCCAGCGCGGCTTGATCGAGGTCGCGCGAGCCCGACTTCTGGACGATCTGGGATGACAGCACCATGCCGGCCCGGTTCATGACGAAGCGAACAAGAACGGTCCCTTGGTGGCGAGCCGCGCGCGCGCGCGCTGGATAACGGCGGAACCGCTCCAGGTGCGCCAGTATCTGCCCCTCCCAGTTGGGCTGCGCGTTGTTGGAAACGCGGCTTGCGGGTGTGGGCGCGACGATATTCTTGGGAGCGGTGGTTTCGGGAACCGGTGGACCGGGATCAATCACCTCGACAAGCGGCTCGTGCGTTTCTGTAGCCGACAGGGGTGGCGGGACGAGCCGGATCAGGGGCGTCGGAATCACGATCTCGGGCTTTACAACGGGTCGCGCCTCTTGGCTCTCGACCTGCTGCGGACCAGGGGCGACTTCCCGGACAGGCTCTGCCGACGCGGCCAGCGGAGCCAGTTCCATGACCGTGAGCGGTCGTGTCGTCGAGACAACCGGCGAGCGAACCGCCTTCCATGTGAACAAGGCTGCGGCTAGCATGAGCGCGAACAGAGATGCCGTGCTCCCGAAACCGGCGAGACGCGTGCGCCAGTCCATCGGTTGCTCACAATAGCGCGCGTAAGCGCACGGCACCTCTTCGAACCGAACGCCTGACGCTGCCGATCCGATCGCGTCGCTCCTTTGCCTGGGTCGATCGGGATAATAGGGCCGGAAGGCAATATAGCCTTCAGAGACAGGCGTTTCGGTATTGTTTGTTTCACGCTGGGCTCTGCGATAGCGTCCCGGCCTCATGGTCGCTCTCCTAGCTCCGGTCGCCGAACGATCCATGATGCCCAGAACAACAGGAATGCCAGGATTGCTCCAGACAAAAGCGGACCCGGCCGGACGTGGAACCAGAACAATCCGAACCCTGCCGCCATGCCCGCGCATGCCGCGATCTTGGCGCGGCGTGGTACCGCGCGCTCCTTGCGCCATGCGCGTAGCCCCGGCCCGAAACGAGGATGATTGAGCAACCAGGCTTCCAGCTGAGGGGACGAGCGTGCAAAACAGGGCAGCGCCAACAAAAGAAAATCGGTCGTGGGAAGCAGCGGCACGAAGATGCCGATGAAGCCAAGGGCAACGAGCATCGAACCCAGGACGAGCCATCCGGCGCGGGCTGCCCGTCCGCGCCGGAGGAGTTCGCGGTGCGTTACCTCAGCCAAGACGGGCATCGACATGCGCCTGTACCCGCGCGAAAGCCGCCAGCGCACCTTCATTGGCATCCCCTTCCTGCGCATCGGTCAGGATCACGGCATCAAGGGCGGAGGTGAACGCGCGCCAATGCGCGGCCGGGCCCTCCATTGCGGGCGCGAGATGCCGCGCACCGTGATCGTCGGACAGCCCCAGCTTCTGCGCTTCCTTGCGGAGCAGCGCTGCCCCCATGTTCGAACCTTCGGCGACGTAAAGCCAGCCCAGCGCGGTTCCCAGGTCAAGCAGCGTGTCGGCAGCAAAGCTGGGCGCCCCTGATATGGGCGCTGCAACATCAAGATCCTCCATGTCCGCCACGACAAGCGGGAGACGGCAACGCTTCATGAGGTCCGGAAAGGCCACCTGAAGGTGCGGTTGCGCGTAGAGAGCCGCCACGTCGCGGTGGAACAGGTACTGGATGCCCAGAAAGCGCTTGTAACGTTCAAGGTTGGCGAAGGAGAACCCGGACATGATCGAGTGGTCCACACCCTCATGGACACCGCGGGTAAAAGCCTTGAGCCGCTTGGCGCGGCTCTGCTCATCAATGGGATGTTCGGTCGTCGCTACGGTCATGGGCAATTCCCTGTCTGGTTGATTGTCTGATGAGCAGGATACCGGAGCGGCCCTGCTTTTGGGCCGCCCCCCTTTCCGATCGTCTCCGATGAGGGTGTGAAGCTCGGATCGGTGGGAAGATGGTTCCGCGCGGGAAGGGCCCGAACATCGGCCTTCTGCCCGATTTCGGAATGGCGCATCGGGAGAGCTAGAACGCACGGCTCAGCCTCACGCTGGCGGTGGTGCGCTTGTAGGAATAGAGCCAGTCGATGTTGCTTTCGACGCGATTGTGCTGGAACACAACCTCAGGCGTCAGCCCGGCGAAAGCGAAACCGGGGAAGCGCGCGATCGCCGTGGCATTGAACTGGTCATCGCTCCGCTTGGCGGCGAAGACGGCGCTATAGGCGCGGTTATCGCGATGCCGGTAGGAACCGAGAAGAAGAAGGCTGGCGCTTTTGCCTAGCGTCCTGCCGATCCCCAAGCGCCCGCCCCATTGCCGGTAGGCGTTGGTGGCCGCCGGAGTGTCCTTCACGGCAAGATCCGGGCCGCCAAACACCGTCCATCCCGGCGCCGGCGTATACCACGCGGTCAGGCTGGTATCGATGAGCGGGCCATCCTGGGAACTGAAACCGCGCTGCCGGTAGCGATAGTCGCGATAATTGCCCTCAAGCCGGAGCAGTACTTTACGGGACAGGGTATGCTGCCACTCGGCATTTGCGCCCCAGGCATCGTAGAGGACGGATGAACCTAACGTCCCAATGTCAAAGGATGGCGACAGCGAGAACGTGTCACGCGCAGACTGATATTGGTAGCCAAGCCGCATGATGAGGCTGGCTTGCGAGTAATCATGTTCACTTGGGTACACATCGCCGAAAAGGAGCGCGCGGGCGCGCAAACCGTGATGGCCCGATATCGGAATGCTGCGGTTGAGCGAGCCTTCGAAACTGATCCCCATGGCCTTTACCGCATCGGGCAACTGCCGGTCGAACAGGCAACTGCCGTCGCTGGTCGCCAGCAGGCAGGTGTAGCTTTCGGACGATTGATTGAGATTGGTGCTGTAGCTGGGGCCTATGGCGATATTGCCTTGCCAGCCCCGCCGCTGTCTCAACGCCAGGAGAAAGGCGTCTACGGTACGGACCACCCCCGTCGATCTGTCGCCATCGACAACCAGGCGTTCACGCACCTGCCGGAAGGCGCCCTGCGCTTCACGGTCCTTGCGGTTTTCGAACAAGACCCGCGCCAGTTCGAGTTGGCCCGACATGAGATCGGGGTCGAGCTCCACCAGTGCACGATAATGCCGTTCGGCTTCACCCAGCTTGCGATCCTGGCGCGCAAGCGCGCCCTTGGCGAAAAGCACGAGTTTGGGATCACGATCTGTGTATCCCTCATAGGCCGTCAGAAAACGGCGACCCTCGCTCCATATGCGGCGCCGGATCGCAATATAGAGGGCCTGTCCCATCTCATCGACATTATCGCCTACCGCGTAAGTCTTGCCGTCGATCTCCAGCGACGTCGGGGGCCCGTCCAGCGCGTCGGCATCTTCGAGAAGCCGGGACTCTGTCTTGCGCTCCTGCCCCTGCAACTCCTGATCAAGGCGCAGCCTGGTATCCTGTTCCGCTGTGCTCTGTGCCAGAACAGGGACCGAAACGCATGGAGCGGCGGCACACAGAAGCGTTGTCAGACCCGTTCGACAACGCGATGCAATGGCAAAATTCAAAATCGGCATGTTAGGCTTCGATCTCTGCGGTGATTTCGCGCAAGAAAGGCCAGAGCCGGGAAAGCCCGGCCCTGACCTCGGTGTTCACAGATGCGCGATCACTGCTTGCCGCCAAAGGCGGTATCGTACTGGCTGTTGCTGAACTCCACGATGCCGGCCAGCGCCTGGGCCGCAGACCCGAAGAACTGGCCGCTCACGATACCGCTGCTGGCGACCGGCACCGTGGAACTGGTGGAAAGGTTGAACGCTTGCGCGTCAACGCCGGTGATCGTCGAACCCAGGATGTCGGCCGTGCCGATATCGACCTTGTAGTTGGCCGACTGAATTGAGCCGGTCAGCGTGTCGTCGACAAAGTTTGCGGTGAAAGTCCCGCTCAGCTGACCATTCCCGGCATAGTTGCTCACACCGTAGACGTTATAGTTGACCGCCGTCCCGGTGAGCGCATTCACGGCTGCGTTCGTCGAGGCGCCGGTGCCGCCGAAATAGACGGTGTGGTCGCCGGCCGATGCACTGCCGGTCTGGCTCCATTCACCGTAGTAAACGTCATAACCATCGACCTTCGAGAAATCGAAACGACCATATTTCGAGTGATCGGTGGTGGTGCCGGTCGGGTTGTCTACCGTGGTCACGATGTTGGCTGTCGGCGTAGCCGTCCCCTGCAGACCTTCGAAATCGACGAAAAAAGTGCCGGGCCCGATAGCCGGAACGGAGATTCCGACCTTCCCGATCGTATGAGGCCCAAACGGGACGTTGCTGACTCCGATCTGGACCTTTGCCGAGTCGCTCGTATCGGAAACGATCTGCGCCTGTGCGGTCCCCGCGAGAGCGAAGGAAACGGTCATGGCGCCAACAATGGCTTTGAGATGAACGAATTTCATTCTAGTTCTCCTGCGATCAAAGCACCTGACCATCAGGTGCTCTTGTCCAGGGTCGCCGCCGTCATCCCGTTTGCAGATGGCAGATGCGGTGGCGGCCCTGAATCCCGTGTCAGAACCGGCCTGTCAGGCTCAGTCGTACCGTCCGTCCCGGAGCGGGCAGCATCGAGCGCGAAAGCGGGTCCATGTAATAGCGGTCGTTGAGGTTCGTGCCGGCCAGTTCGGCGCTGAACCGATCGTTGAGGCGAAAGCGTGCATAAGCGTCGAACGTGATGATCTCGCCCCATGTGTAGGGGATGTTGAGCGCGCACCCGCTGACGCACGTCTCGCCAGTGGTCCATTCCTCCAGCGGGTCGGAATTTTTGTAGGCGCTATACCAGGTCAGGCGCCCGCCAACCTCAAGACGTCGCTCGAAGAAGCGTCCACCGACGTTCCAGTTCACGCTGGTCTCCGGCGTGGCCTGGGTCAGCAGGAAGCTGCTGACGAAACCATATTTGACGCAGTTCGGCACACGATAGCCGCGAGCAGTGTCAATTCGCACTGCCACGTCTTCATCGCAGACCTGGTTCTTGGTCATATGACCGGCGCTGATATCGGTGAAGAAGCGCCCATTATCGAAGCGCGCCTGCAACTCCAAGCCGGCGATGGTCTGCCTGTCGAGATTGCTGAACAGCAGGTTGCTGGTACGTTCGATAACGTCATGTGTGGTGTTATGATACCAAGTGAGCTTGACGTCGGCGCGCTGGCCCTCGCCGCGCAGCCCGAAAAGCGGCCGCAGGTCCTGTATGAAAGCGGCTTCCCAGGATTTCATGCGCTCCGGCTTCAAGTTCTGGAAGGGGTTGATCGACGCGGAAAAGCCGATCGTGCTCTCGAACATGCTGGGCCAGCGCAGCGCCTCGGCATAGCGGACATAGCCGCGGCTGCTGTCGCTGAAGTAAACCGTCGCCGATGCGCTTGGTACCCAGCCAGGTCCGGACTTGCGCTTGGTTTCAGTGATGGAAATCAACTCGTTTACCGGGCTGACCACACATGTCCCGGTGGTATAATTGGCAATCGAGTCCAGATAGCCGTTGATGCAGATGTTGCCGGCGCGGCTATACTTCCCCTCCGCATCCGGCACCCAGTCCGATCCGGCATGAGTTACCTCGAATGCGTACGGATTGGCCGCATAAGCTGCCACCTGCCTCGCCACGGCCCGGTCGATTGCCGCCTGCGAGGCACCGGTGCTGGCCAGTTCGGCCCTGCGCCAGGCTTCGAACGCCTCGACCCCGAATTCCGACGTCTGGTAACTCGTCGTGCTCTTGAAAGCATAGGACTGAAGGATCGAGCCGCCACTGGCTTCGATCAGTTTGGGCAGGAAATCGTCCTTCGCCCAATAGCCGGTATAGGCGAGGCCCGCATTGAGCTTCAGGAAGCTGACAGGCTTCCATTCGCCGCTCAGATTAATGCGATACTCCTCGCGGCGCCCTTCGCGCGGATAGGCGCGCGAGCCAAAATCCGTGTAGAGCAGGTAATCGTCGTCCGATCGCAGTTTCTCGTGCTGCCAGTTGGCATCCAGTACGAAACTCAGTTTCGATGAGAGGTTGAACTGGTTGCTCGCACTGAAGCCGAAGCGATCGTTACGCGAATTGGCTAGCGCTGTGTTGACGATGATGGGATTGGCCGTCGAGGCCGCATTGGGAAAGCCGCCCGCGCTATAAGTATCGCTGACGGTATCCGTCAGCCAAGCCGTTGCCTTGAAATCGATGAAACGGCTGTCGGGCTGCCATTTATACTCGGCGTTCCAGGCCTGGGCATGCACCTTGCTTTCGGGCCACTGGATATTGCCGAAGGTATAGCCATCGCCCGTCGTCATGATCCGTGAAGGCATGATCTCCCCGAACCGCGACCCAGTATCGCGAAAGCCGATTTGCAGCGCCTGGTGGTCGGCGATGTTCCATTTCGCCTTGAGCATCACCGATTCCAGTTCGCTCGATGTGTTCGGCACTTCGTTGCCGGGCTCGTAATGGAGACCCAGCACGCGAACATAGGTAGTCGCGCCCAGAGCAAGGCCTTCCTGCTGGTAATAGTCGGCCTTGTTCGTGCCCGAGAAGTAGTTGCCGCGCTCTCGGAACGCATAAGCGCCGAACAGCTCAAGGTCGCCAATGCGCCCCGCCGCCGCGATCCGGATCGCCCGGTCGCCGGCCGAGAACGCTTCGTTATCGTCTTTGGTCCGCAGGTTCACGCGCAGCGAAGGATCGCCGTAGGGGAAACTGGCCGAGAAACCTGTCGGAAACCCCGGAACGTCGAGATGATTTTGCCCGGTCAGCAGTGTTGGCCAACGCGGGTTGGTCGAGTTGTTGCCGCCTTCCAGCTTCAGTTCGATACCGAAGGTTTCGCCGGGCTTCAGGATATCGGCTGCGTCGAGCGTGTTGACGACCACCGCGCCGCCAGTTGATCCGTTGACCCCGCGCGTGGACACCGGCCCCTTGAGAACCTGGATGCCGGAGATCAGGCTGGGATCGATGTAGCTGCGGTTCCCCGCGCCGTTATAGCCCTTCCAGACCGTCAGCGCCTGCTCGGTGCCATCGATGATGACCGGGACCCGTCCTGGCCCCTGAATCCCGCGAATGCTGGGATCGAGCGCGCCGCCATTGCGCGCGTCGCCGCTGAACACGTTAACCATGCCCTTGAGCACGTCCGCCGTGTTGGTGCCGCGATAACGCTCCACCTCTTCGCGGCTTGCGAAAGTGGAGGAAACATCGCGGTCGTAAATCTCGTCCTTGCGTCGCTCGTCGCGCTGGGCGCCGGTTTCCTGTGCGGCGACGGCAACATCGCCCGTGCCTTCGACCCGTAGGGGACCCAGGACAACCGTCTCGCCCTGCCCTTGGTCGGGCACCGACACCGCAATGCGGCGCAAGGACACGATCCTGCCGTCGATGCGCGCTGCAAAGCCCGTCGAAGCCAGGAGCCTGTTCAGCGCCTGCGAGGCGCTCATGGTGCCGCGCACCGCAGGTGCCGAGATCCCGCGCACCTGATCCGCGTCCATACTGACCTGAAGCCCGGACTGGCGACCAAAGTCCGCCAGGGCATCGACCAGCGATTGCGCTGCAATGTCGAAGTTGCGAGGCGTCTGCACACGTGCTTCCTGCACTTGCGCATGCGTCGGTGTATTCAGCCCTGCGGCGGCCCCTGAAGCCAATAGCGCGCTCGTCCAGATCCGCCGATTTACAAACCCTTGGAAAATACCCCCCGAACCCACCTCGTGCATTCCTTCCGTCTAAATCGTACGCTCAACCTGAGTCGCTATTGCGACGCAGTTGCACTTCTTAAACGTGCCAGCTGAAATGGATTCCGGAAAAAAATGGGAGGGGCACAAAAAACTTAGTCGGTCGTGACAATGCGTACCCAGGGCGAAGCATTGACGACTCGCACGTCATGCGCCCGTGTCAGGGCTTCAAGCGCCTGGTCGGGATGGCTTAGATCGTAAATGCCGCTTACGCGGCGCTCGGCGAGCGCCGCTCCCCGAACGACGATATAGCCCTTGTACCATGGACGGATGCGGTCGATCACGTCTGCGATCGACTGGTCGTCGACGATCGCAATGCCCTCGCGCCAGACGGCCACTCGGTCAGGACGGATCGCACCGCGCACGGCCCTGCCCGCCGCGTCAGTCGTTAGCGACTGTCCCGCTGTCAAAAACACCCTATCGGGGGTTTTGTCTTCTGGTAGGATCACCGCGACCTTGCCGCGTGCAACATCCACATCTGCGCCACGCTGGGTCTTTCGAACGGAAAAGGCAGTGCCCAGAACGGTGATAGAACTGGCACCGGCCTCGATCCTGAACGGACGCGCCGTGTCGCGCGCGACATCGAACCAGGCCTCTCCGCGCAGCAGGCTTAAGTTGCGGCCATTTGCGCCATTGACAAAGGCAATGGCCGAATCCGGCGCCAGATGGACTTTGCTTCCATCCTCCAGCGTCACGAGACGGACTTGACCAGTCCCGGTCGTCTCGTCCGCGTGAAGCTGAAGCCAGAGACCAGGCGCGATCGCCCAGCCTAAAGCGAGGGCGATCGCGGTGGATGCCAGCGTGTTCCTGCTCCGCAACGTCGCGCGCGCCAAGGATGGCGGTATCCAGGTCCGCGTTTTTCGCGATGGTCCAGCAGCGGTCATCAGGAGGGAGACCCGCGTGGTTTCTTCCCACGCGGCGAGATGGGCCGGACTCGAGTTCAGCCAGTCTATGAAAGACAGGCGCAGCCCATCATCTTCGGGATGGTCGTTAAGTTTCACCAGCCACGCGGTGGCCTGGCGGCTGAGATCGCCCCGCTCTGGCTCCACCTCCTCGTTCCCGCTCATCGCCTTGTCCTGTGGTGCGCCGCCGAGCGGCACATGCTTGTCGTTGCTTTACGCATTAAACGAACGGCACTCCTGAAATTCCGGAACTTTCTGCAAACGAGGTCAGTGCCTGCGCTTCAACGCCTTTTTGCAGAACTCGACGGCATCGATCACCAGTTCGGATGCGACACTTTTGGAGATGCCTAGTTCGACGGCGATTTCGATCAACTTCATACCGTCGAAGCGGTGCATCTCGAAAGCCCGGCGCGTCCGTGCCGGCAATCTCTCCATGGCTAAGCGAAGCCGTTCCAGTTCGTCCTTGGCCTCCAAGACAGCCTGCTGCGATGGCTCATCGCTCGGTACAA
Source organism: Sphingomonas sp. LH128 (assembly GCF_000293195.2). Lineage (NCBI taxonomy): Bacteria > Pseudomonadati > Pseudomonadota > Alphaproteobacteria > Sphingomonadales > Sphingomonadaceae > Sphingomonas > Sphingomonas sp. LH128. The sequence continues at coordinate 906 of NZ_ALVC01000052.1, read as the reverse complement.
AGCCTGCCAGCCCTCCCCCATCGGGTATGAAGAGCCGGTTCGCCCGTCCCTGTTGGCGCTGCCTGTCGAGAGCGAGGTTCCCCACGATCCGAACGAGATAACCATGAGGTTCCTCAAGCTGGCGCGCGCCTGCAACTGCGCGGAAGCGCAACCAGGCCTCCTGCATCACATCCTCTGCTTCGCTAGAATCCCCGGTTATCCTCGTGGCGTAACGAAGAAGCTCCGCCTTTGCCGCGAGAAATACCTGAAGGGTATCCACTTTAGACACCCGATGTCGCGCCCCCGCCAACTCTAATGATGAGATGCTCAGTAGCACTTAGGAATTTGCGAACCAATCGCAAAAACGTTCATGAGTACGAAGATTCTTTCATAGCGATCCATACGAAATTGGCGCCAAGCCCGACCGACGGCATGTGGGGCGCGTTGCTGCCATCCTGCCATCGACCCGTCCTTGCCGCTCAAAGTCTGACGTGGTCCCGCCTTCTTGGACAGTTTGGCGGCTGAGTTAAGCTAATCCCATTTGCCGTTCATGCCGCCATTTTGGTTATGAGATGATGGGGGCATGCCCCCCATCATCTGATTGCGCGATCCGCCCATAAACCTCTGCCGGGGTTTGTCCGGCCAGACCCGAGTGCGGCCTCAAGGAGTTGTAAAAGGTAATCCACCGGGCAAGACCAGATCCGGTTTCGAAGGCATGGAGATAGGCACACTCGTACTTCAGGGATCGCCAGAGGCGCTCGATGAAGACGTTGTCCATCCAACGCCCCCGACCATCCATGCTGATGCGAACCTCGGCCTCGCGCAGTACGCTGGTAAAGGCCTGCGATGTAAGCTGGACGCCTCGAAGAACCGGCTGAATTTGGCATGATTTTGACGTGACGGCGCGGGAGGGTCCGGTGGGCCTCT